>CALGTJ010000266.1 GCA_937901435.1 uncultured Rhodobacter sp.
TTCACCCGGAGATTACGCCGCCTTCAAATTTCCACCACCTTCGCGACACGACCACGGACTCGATAAAGTTGGTCTGGGGGCGCTCTGCCAGATATTGTTTCAGCTCTTTGATGGGGCGCAAGGACAGGCATGACCCAGAGGCAAGATAGACGTGTCGCACCTCTGCAAAGTCTGCCAGCATCATTTCAGACGCCAGTTGCGAGGCGGCAACAAGGCTCCACGTGCCCCATTCACAGCGAAAGCGTTTGGAAAAGCGGACGTTGTGCAACTCACTGAGGTTTTGAACAAAGGCGGTGTGCGCCTTGGTTGGCACTTGTTTGTCCACATGGATCACCACAGGGCAGCCATTGCCAGACCAATGTCGCGCGACCTGTTCGGCGCGATCAAGGGCCTCATGGACCAGCATGACGATCCCGACGGTCATGCCCAGTTCCCTTTGGACATCAGGCCTAGAATTTCAAGCTGACGCCAGTTGATGTATTTCTCTGACCATTTGCACCAAAGGTCCGGATTGTCCTTCAGGTGCTTGGCATAGGCCTTGTATTCATGGCTGTTTGCATAGTGTTGTTTACGCTCTAACTCTTCGCTGGATTTCTGGGTGAAGGTGTCCAGAAACTTTGCGTGCAGCAGGCAACCAGAGGCTTTTTCCCCGCCCCATTCGTCATAAACCTGATTTAGACCGCGCGGCAGAACCATATGGGTCGAACTGACATAGGCGTAATTGCGATCCCATTTTACCAGAGGGATCTTGTTCAACGCGGGGGCGCGTTCTGGCCTGTCATGGAAAAACGCCCGTGCACGTGGGCCGCCCTGAATCCAGAGATTGCCAAACTTCGCGTTCTTGCTGATCGCGTAATTGCCGCTGTCGAACCAATTGGCGATATCAAAGGGGTTCTGCCCCTCGCGATAGGGAAAGGCGTCGATCGGCCCTTTGGGATACATATCCAGCAACATCGCGCTAAACGAGCGGATCGAGGACGCATCCAGCCAATCGGTCAGTGCGCGAATGGGGCGGGTGTCGCAAAAGGGATAGACCAGAAATTCATCCACATCGACGGTCAGGGTCCAGTGACCATGCCCATAGCGCGATTGCAGCCAGCTCAGCCAATCGACCCCAAAGCGCGCACGCTTGTAACTCGCTTCGGTGGTCCATAACGAGACATCCGGCTGTTCCGCCAGATATTCACGCGATCCATCGTCAGACCCATTGTCCACCATCAGGAAATGATTAACGCCCAGCGCACGGTAGTATTTCAGGAAATAGTCCAGCCGGACCTTTTCATTCCGCAGCGTCGAATAGACCAGAATGTCATTGGGTTTGATCTGGTTCGTACGATCATTCACAAGTGTCAAATCACGACGCTTTCGGAACGCACGAGTGCGCCACCGTTTGCGTTGCAACCTAAGCCTGTATGACCGTAAGGCTCCCAAATTTTGTCCCCTGACAGGGTGTTTTGCGACCACTCCTACCGGGCGATTATCACATCTCCCTTAAGACAAGGTTGAAGTGATCGGCCCAATTCGGAAGTGTGAAATCGGAAGGTTCCTCCGATGTTCTGTGCTGCCCCGCCTGATTTCGTTGTGTCGAACCTATTATTGATTGTTTCCATGAATACACATCGTCTGGTTTCAGGTAAACGGGGATATTGCCCAAAACCTCGCGAAAAACTGCGAGATCAGAGCATATTACGGGGGTCCCCAACGAAATTGCCTCTGCCGGGGGCAGGCCATAGCCCTCGGCAAAGCCGGGAAACAAGACTGCAGTGGCCTGTGTCATCAAGGCAGAAACCGTCATGTCGGGCAAATTGGACAGTTCGAACACGCTGTTTCCGACAAGCGCAGAGTGATCTAGCCGTTGAAACACCTCTTCGTTTTCCCAGCCGCGCGCGCCTAGAATATAAAGATGGGGCAGTTCGGCGGGCGGTATGTCTTGGGCAAGGGACTCCCACACGTCCAACAACAAGGCGTGGTTCTTGCGCGGCTCTATCGTGCCGAGCGTCACAAAATAGGGATGGGTGGGGTCGATCCCCTCGGGCAAAGCGCGGGTTGTGGGTTTCGGCAGATCGATACCCAGATGCGCCACGAGGGTGTTGACCTGCACCCCCCATTGCCCGCACCACCGCCGCACATCGTCCTGCGTTTGACCAGAGTTGCAGATCACCAGATCCGCATACCGCGCCACCCGCCGCAGCTTTTCCTCAAATTGGGCAGGGGTGCCGCGGCGCTGAAATCGAGGGTGGTCCAGAGGAATGGTGTCATGGATCAGGATCGCGATTTTGGCCCCAGCCCCTTTCAAGGCACCAAGAACCTCTTTTGTCAGATTGCTGTGACCGACGTTTAGATAAGTCGCATCATGTGGCAGCTGGCGATCCAACAGTTGCCCCAGCCTGCCCCTGCGACAGCGCCCAATGGAAAATCGCCGCAGATCAGCCTCTGCGCGACGTTTGGCGGGGCTGGCCTTGAACGACAAGCGCCCAACCACATCGACACGACCCCAAGGCGTGTGTCCCTGTAACCGCTCTGCGATCTGCGCAGCCCCATGACGATCCAGCAGGACATAGCCCAGACCCGTCCGCGCCAGCACGAAAAACGGTGCGTGATCCTGCAAAAGATGGGTGAGATAGGCCATCTCGACCCGGTCAACCCCGGTCAAAGGTCCACGACCAACCCGCGAGATCAGGCGGGTCAGGTCAAGACAGCGGGCGCTACTTGTCGTAATGGCCGTTTTGGTGCCACCGCCAGGCATCGGTGATCATCGCCTCCAGAGTGGACCGTGATGGTGTCCAGCCTAATTCGGATTCCGCTCGGGTGCTACCAGAGACCAGCTTGGTACAATCCCCGCCACGACGCGCACCAATCTTGGTCGGCACCTCTTTATTTGTGACGATGCGGCTGTGGTCGATCACCTCTTTGACCGAAAACCCGCGCCCGGTGCCAAGGTTGAACACACGACTGCCCTTGCCCGCCTTGAGCCATTCGAGGCCTTTGACATGGGCCGCAACCAGATCCATCACATGCACATAGTCCCGGATGCAGGTGCCGTCGGGTGTGTCGTAGTCTTCGCCAAACACGGTGATCTCGGCACGCTTGCCAGAGATCGCGTCAAGGATCAGCGGCATCAGGTGCGTTTCGGGCTGGTGGAATTCACCAACCTCGCCATCAGGATCAGCACCCGCCACGTTGAAATAGCGGAAAATGACAGAGTTCAGCCCATGGCTATCGCCAAAATTCGCCAGAATGTCCTCTATCGCCCGCTTGGACGCGCCATAGGCATTCAGGGGGTGCTGCGCGCAACTTTCGTCCAGCAAAACCCCGTCCTGTTCGCCATAGGTGGCGCAGGTCAAGGAAAACACGAAATCAAGGCAGCCCTGCGCGACCGCAGCCTCTATCAGACACAGAGAGCCCGCCACGTTGTTGTGCCAATACATCCCCGGCTCGCGCATGGCCTCACCGACCTGACTGAGGGCTGCAAAATGCATCACAGCAACAGGATTATAGGCGGCAAAAACACGATCCAGCGCGGCGCGATCAGTCAATTCACCTTGTTCAAAGGGACCAAATTTAACAGCATCGGACCAACCTGTCGAAAGGTTGTCATAGGTGACAGGCGTATACCCCGCATCCCGCAAGACCTTACACGCGTGCGACCCGATATAACCGGCACCGCCGGTTACCAATACATTTTTGGTCAACGAAATCAGTCCTTATTGCGCTGCATTCCGCATAGACACCATCTGGTGCAGGTAATCAGAGAACTCATCCTGAAGATCAGGCCGGGCCAGACCAAAGGCAACCGTCGCCTGAAGGAACCCCGCCTTGGACCCGCAGTCAAAACGTTGCCCGCGGAAGCGGTAGCCATAGACGTCCCGCCCTTCTTCGATCTCAAGCGCAATCGCGTCGGTCAGCTGAAGCTCTCCACCTGCGCCGCTTTTGATCTTGTTGAGATTCTGAAGCACCTTTGGTGACAGGATATAGCGACCGATCACAGCAAGATTCGACGGCGCAGTTCCAGTGGCAGGTTTTTCCACCATGCCTTTGACCTTGACGATCGATCCCATGTCATCCAGAACATCCAGAACACCATAGGCAGAGGCTTTTTCCGGCGGGACTTCCATTGCGGCAACCATGCTGCCACCGGTTTCCTCATAGGCTTCGGTCATTTGCTGCAAACACGGCTTTTCCGCCGCGATCACGTCGTCAGGCAGGATCACCACAAACGCTTCGTTCGGCGAAATCAGACGTCGCGCGCACCAAACGGCATGACCAAGGCCAAGCGCCTTGTGCTGGCGGATATAGGCAATCGCACCGCTGTCCATGTTGGTATTTTTCAGCTCTTCAAGCGCCTCTTCCTTGCCCTTTTTGCGAAGGGCCGTCTCTAGCTCTGGAGCGTGATCGAAATAATCCTCAAGCGCGCTTTTGCCGCGCGAGGTGACGAAAATGAACTCTTTGATACCCGCCGCGCGCGCTTCGTCGATGGCATATTGGATCAATGGCTGATCCACCAGCGTCATGATTTCTTTCGGGATCGATTTGGTTGCCGGCAGGAACCGCGTTCCCAATCCAGCGACAGGAAAAACTGCCTTGGTCACTTTGCGTGCCATTTGTTAACCTCTTTTTTACCGATACGATGCTTTAGCACAGGAGGGCATGACCCGCACTAGTGGGATGCCAGAACACTTTGAAATTTTTGTGGCAGATGCCGATAATTCTAGCCTTTCTGCCACTTTTTCAATCATTCTCAGCATTTCGAACATGTTGTACTCGTTTTTTTTCCCGGCGCAACCTTTGCGAAAAACCAAGGATTTGAACCAAAGGGGCGCGTCGTTCGGACCGACCGAACAGGCCACCCGTCTGAAACCAGTATCCCTCTGGCTCAAAGGACACTCTGTGATATCGGGCTGTCGGGCTGAAACAAAACAGGCTGACGCGATTGCCCAAAGCGACCTGACGCAGCGCAGTCTTGCGCAGTCTGCGCTGTGACCATGGACGACCTGCAAGGCTGACGCTCTCTGCCGTGCGATCCAAGGTTTCAAAGCGTGTGAACACAGGCTGCTCTGCCGCTGGAACTGGCATTTGTCCAAAGTCACGCACCGCCCCCGCCGCAAAGCCCGCCTCTAGCGTCTTCATCACCGCAGTGACGTCACCCGGTTCGCAGGTTCCCGCGATCATATGCCGGATCAATCGGGCGTTTTGCTCTGCGCGCATGGTGGCGCGTGCAGGGTCATAGTCTGACGTGTCGGCATGTTTGCGCAGGAACACCACAAGACTGGCCCCCACATCAAAAAGCGTTTTTGGCATTCTGGATCGGCGACGCTGGGCGGAACTGGCAAAACCGTGGTGTACCTCTGCCAAAGGCACAATTGCCGTCTTTGCCCCGATCCTTGCCAGTCTCAGGTTCAAGTCAGTCTCATCAAGGTAGAAATGAAACGCAGGATCAAACCCACCCAGCGACACCAAGACATCCCGACGAAACGCACAATTGGTGCCTTCGGTCTTGATGGCGTTACCGGGGGTCGCGGCAAGGACAGTTGGTTGAGTGTCTGTCAAGGCGATGTCGTCATGCACGCCAAGGCGGTTTACCCGGCGCGCTTTGGATTGAAATGTAATCCCGTTGCGCCCGCGCACAAACCCGCCTGCGGCACTGACCGTTTCATCCCCAAAGGGTGCGATCAGATGGGTCAGCCATGTTGGCTCCGGCACGGCATCGTCGTCGATGAAGGCAATGACCTCGCCACTTGCAAGACCAAGCCCGATATTGCGTGCGGCAGAGATATTGTGCTTGTCAAACACCGCATGTTTGACGGTCCGCAAAACCCCAGCCTCTTGCAGGGCGGTGATCCCCGAGGGATCAGCAACGACAATGACCTCGAAGGGATCATAGAAAAGCTGGCGCAGCCCGGTCAGGCAGCGCAGCAACGCTTTGGGTCGATCACGGCTTACGACAATGACGCTGACCGCGATCCCGGTCATTCCACCCTCGTCTCGATCATCGTCACCCTTGATCTTGATGCGCCGTCAGTGATTTCCCGGACCTGCCATACGCGCGCATGGCCCGCAGAAAGACAGGTCCGGACAGGCATCAGCCTGCTTTCAATTCAACGCCCGGTGCATAGGCGATGAAAAACGGGTTCTCATAACCGGATTTGCCGTAGGTCAGTTTCGTGTGATCATCAAATCGCACCACTGTCCCGCCAGCGCCCAGCAGAACCGCGTGCCCGGCGGCTGTGTCCCACTCCATCGTGCGCCCAAGACGGGGATAGAGGTCGGCCTCTCCGGTGGCCACAAGACAGAACTTTAGCGAGGACCCGGCGCTGGTCATGTCTTTGACACCGTATTTGCCGATATAATCGTCGGTTGCCTGATCGCTGTGGGATTTGGACGCCACCACCATTAAGGCCGAATTGTCGGGCTTGGACACACTCAGCGGCGTGATTGTTCCGACAACCTGTTTGTCCAGATCCCCGCTCTCTTCGACAGTCTTGCCCGTCGCGTCCGTGTAAAACAGCCGTCCCTTGGCAGGGGCATAGACCACACCACGGACCGGCACGCCATTTTCCACATAGGCGATGTTCACCGTAAAATCGCCACGCCGTTTGATGAATTCCTTGGTCCCGTCCAGCGGATCGACGATCAGAAAGTTCGTGGCGTGTTCGCTATGCGATGCGGCCTGTTCTTCAGTCACCAGCGTCACGCCGGGAAAGGCAGCACGCAAACCGGCAGAGATATGCGCATCCGCCGCCTCATCCGCCTGGGTCACCGGGCTGTCATCGGATTTGGACCACACATCAAAATCGTCAGAGTTATAAATGTCCATAATCACGTCCCCGGCTTCCAGCGCGAGGGTCCGCATAACGGTTGTCAGTTGCTCAAAATCCAACACAAGTCTCCATCTTGATACGGCGATCCGCACCGTCATTGATAATTTTTCTGAACCCTCTTATGCTTTGACGGTAAAGAAACGGCAACAATTCCCTGCGTTAATGACAGGGACGGATCGTCAGAGCAGGATAAGAACCACCCTATGTTTCAGCAGCGGGCCTATACGTCGTCGCTTTTTTCGGCGCTGAATATATTAGAACTGATCTACCATGCGACCGTGCGCAAAACGCATGGGAACGCCATTCTTGGCCTTATATCGAGTATCCTGCAAACCATAATCTTGGTCGCGGTGTTCTTTGTCATGTTCTCTGTTCTGAGATTGCGAGGAAACGCCATACGTGGCGACTTTTTGCTGTATATCATGTCGGGGATTTTCCTTTTCCTGACGCATAACAAGGGTGTCAGCTCGGTCTTGGGGTCTGAAGGGCCGACTTCGGCCATGATGAACCATGCCCCGATGAATACGGCGATTTCGATCACGTCTGCGGCGCTTGGGTCCCTGTATATACAGGTGTTGGCCCTGTTCGTCGTCCTGTTCGTCTATCACGTTGGTTTTGTCCCGATAGAGATCATGCACCCTGTCGGTGCCTTTGGCATGGTGTTGCTGTCATGGATCTCTGGCGTTGGGGTCGGCTTGATCCTGTTGGCCGCAAAACCTTGGGCACCCGGTTTTGTCGGGATCCTGTCGCAGATCTATACACGTGCCAATATGATTGCCTCTGGCAAAATGTTCGTGGCCAACGCGCTGCCGGGGTATATGCTGGCGATGTTCGACTGGAACCC
>CALGTJ010000267.1 GCA_937901435.1 uncultured Rhodobacter sp.
TCGGGCTGCGCTGGTAAGGTCAATTTTCCTTACAGCCTCGTCGGATCGATCTGCACCACGCGGCGGAAAAGGCGTAAGCCAAGCTTTCCTTTTGGCTTGTCCTGTGCGCTGCGGATGCGGGGTGGGGCGACATATTCGGTGCGAGCGGCGATCATGAATGCCTGTGCGTATGGGTTGATCATCGGTCTGGTCCTGTTTTGATGTGAAGTTGTGCCCTCTTTATTGCGTTTTCGTCTGATCCGTGCGAGTCAGGAAAAATTCAAACCCGTAAGTCAGGCTAACATATGTCCTTGCGTAAACTTCCCCCGATGGCCCAGCTTCGCGCCTTTGCGGCTGTGGTCGAGACCGGGTCGATGTCCGCCGCCGGGGCCCTGCTGAACGTCAGCCATGCGGCAATCAGCCAGCAGGTGCGCGCGCTAGAGGCGCATCTGGGCGTGCAACTGCTGCGCAAGGACGGGCGCGGCGTGGCTTTGACGATCGAGGGTGCGCGATTGGGTGAGACGTTGACGGTGGCCTACGGTGCGATCGCCAGCGAGATCGACGCGATGACCGGGGCCGATGCCGCGCGTCCCTTGCAGATCACCACAACGCCAATGTTTGCCGCCGCCTGGCTGATGCCCCGGCTTGGGGCCTTTCGTCAGGCCCACCCAGAGATCGACATCATGCTGAATCCTACCGCCGCAACCGTGACGCTGGAACCCGGCGGCATCGACCTTGCGATCCGTTTTGGCAAGGGCACATGGACGGGGCTGGAGTCAAAGCTGCTGATCCACACCGATTTCGTCATCGCCGCCGCGCGCAGCCTGATCGGGGATCGGGTGATCGCCGAGCCTGCCGATCTGCTAGATTTTCCGTGGTTTCAGGAAAGCGGGTCGACCGAAATCAATCGCTGGCTGGCCTCGCAGGGGATCGAAGGCGGCAAGGTCAAAGGCCTGATGGAAATCCCCGGCAACCTGTCGCTGGATGGCTTGCGGCAGGGACACGGAGTGGTCGCCGTCACGCGCACCTTTATCGAGGCCGATGTGGCGCGCGGTGACGTGGTGGTGCTGTTTCAGGACGAAGAGCCGGGGTTTGGCTATTTCGTGGTCCACCGCCCGGGTCCGTTGCGGGCGTCCGCGCGGTTGTTCACCAACTGGCTGCATCGCATGGCACGTGATGCGGGCTAGTTTGCCGCCTGTTTGACCAACTCTAAAACCCGCGGCCCAAGCGCCTCGACAATCAGCGCCACGCCTTTGGCATTGGGGTGGATCCCGTCACTCTGCATGTAGTCGCGCAGGGTGCTGCCGCCCTCTAACGCCCCAGACAGCGGCGCAAGCAGGCTTTCGCCATAGATCGCGCCGTATTTCGCGGCCAGTTCCGGGTACATGGCGTCAAAATCGCGTTTGTAGTCGGGGCCATAGTTGCCCGGCGCGGTCATGCCGACCAGCATCATATCTACGCCCTGCGCCTGTCCGGCAGCCAGAATGCCGTCCAGATTGGCCTTTGACACGGCAGGATCGATCCCGCGCAGCAAGTCATTTCCACCCAGTGTCACGATCATTGCATCCACCTCGGGTGTCAGGGTCCATGCGACCCGCGACAAACCGCCTTGCGTGGTGTCGCCAGACACTCCGGCGTTGATCAGGGTCACATCCGCACCGTTCTTGCGCAGCCAAGCCTCTAACTGGGGCACCAGCCCATGTTCCGGCACAAGGCCATAGCCTTGGGTCAAACTGTCGCCTAATGCGGCAATTGTTAAGGCTTCTGCATTAACAGCACCAGAAGTAAGCAGAACCGCAGCCAGAAGGTTGCGTATTGCGCGTCTTGCCCCATATCCAGATGAAGGCCTGAACCCAAGGATTGCCCTCATGACCGACCCAGTTATCTCTCTGCATGACGTGCGCCTGTCTTTGCGCGGCAATGCGGGCAATGTCGATATCCTCAAGGGGATCTCTCTGGATGTGGCAAAGGGCGAAACGCTTGGTCTGGTGGGGCCGTCTGGGTCTGGCAAGTCATCTCTCCTGATGCTGATGGGCGGGCTGGAACGCGCCACGGGTGGGGTCGTTTCGGTGCTGGGTCGCGATCTGACGCCGATGGGCGAGGATGCCTTGGCCCTCTTTCGTCGCAATCATATGGGGGTTGTGTTCCAATCCTTCCACCTTATTCCGACCATGACCGCTCTGGAAAATGTCGCCACGCCGCTGGAACTGGCCGGGCAAAGCGACGCGTTCGAGCGGGCAGAGGCGGAATTGGACGCCGTTGGGCTGGGGGATCGCACCCATCATTATCCCGCACAAATGTCGGGGGGTGAGCAACAGCGCGTGGCCCTTGCCCGCGCCGCCGCGCCGCGCCCGGATGTGCTGCTGGCGGATGAGCCGACCGGTAATCTGGACGGCAAGACCGGGCAAATCATCATGGATCTGCTGTTCGGGCTGCGTGATCGCCATGGCTCGACCTTGGTGCTGGTCACCCATGCGCCCGACCTTGCCGCGCGCTGTGATCGCACTGTGCGGCTGGTGGACGGTCGGCTCGACACGAGCGCGCTACAGGATGCTGCCGAATGAGTATGGTCAACGCGGCGCGAATTGCCCGTCGAGAGCTGCGCGGGGGCCTGCGTGGTTTTCGTGTCTTCCTTGCCTGTTTGGCGCTGGGCGTGGCCGCCATCGCGGCTGTCGGAAGTGTGCGCACCTCGATAGAACAGGGGCTGCAACAAGAAGGCGCGGTGATCCTTGGCGGCGATGCCGAGATCCAACTGACCTACCGTTTTGCAAACGAGGCAGAGCGCGCTTGGATGGATGCCAACGCAGAGGAAGTGTCGGAAATCGTTGACTTTCGCTCTATGGTGGTGGTCGACCGGGACAGCGGGACAGAACGTGGCCTGACGCAGATCAAAGGCGTCGATGCGGCCTATCCCTTGTACGGTGAGACCCGGTTGACCCCCGCGATGACCTTGCCAGAGGCGCTGGACGGGCGGGATGGCCTGCCCGGTGCGGTGATGGACCCCGTGTTGGTGGGTCGTCTGGCCTTGAGCGTTGGCGAGGTCTTTCGCCTCGGGACGCAGGATTTTGTTCTGATGGCCGAACTCTTGCGCGAACCCGATGCAGCGGGGGGCGGATTCAGCCTTGGACCCCGCACAATCGTACGGACGCAAGCGCTTGAAAACTCGCAACTCTTGCAGCCCGGAACGCTGTACGAGACGGATTATCGCCTGAAATTTACGCCCGGCACGGACCTTGCGGTGCTCGAAGCCGCCGCCGCAGAGGCGCTGGACGGCGCTGGCCCGCGCTGGCGTGATGCGCGCAATGGTGCCCCCGGTGTCAGCCGCTTTGTTGAACGGTTGGGGGCGTTTCTGGTGCTTGTCGGGCTGGCTGGGCTGGCGGTCGGCGGCGTTGGTGTTTCGGCCGCGGTGCGCGCCTATCTGGATGAAAAGACAGGCGTTATTGCCACGCTGAAAACGCTGGGGGCCGAGACGCAGACGATATTCGCGGCCTATGCGATGCAAATCGGCATGTTGACGGCGCTTGGCATTGCGATTGGTCTGGTGCTTGGTGCGGCTGTCCCCTTGGCGCTTGCCCCGGTGATCAGCGCGCAACTGCCTCTGCCTGTCGTGTTTGCGATCCATCCGCAGCCCTTGGCCGAGGCGGCCTTATACGGCTTTCTCGCCGCTGCCCTGTTTACGCTCTGGCCCCTTGCGCGCACAGAACAGGTGCGCGCCGCGACCCTGTTCCGAGACGGGGCAGGATCTGGCCGCGCCTTGCCGCGCTGGCCCTATCTCATTGCGTCTGCTGCCCTATTGGCGGCTCTGGTCTATGCGGCAGCGACGCTGTCGGGACTGCAACGGCTGACCTATTGGTCGGCGGGCGGGCTGTTCGCGGCCTTCCTGACGTTGCTTGGCGTGGCTTTTCTGACACGACGCGTTGCGCGCCTTTTTGCGCGTGCCAAAATCCTGCGTGGACGCAGTGCGTTGCGCATGGCCATCGGGTCTGTCGGGGGGCCGGGGTCAGAGGCGGGATCGGTTGTGTTGTCGCTGGGCCTTGGCCTGACCGTGCTGGCGGCTGTGGGGCAGATCGATTCGAACCTGCGCGGCGCGATTGCGCGGGATCTGCCCGATGTGGCGCCCAGCTATTTTGTTGTCGATATCCAGAACGATCAACTTTCCGGTTTTCTTGAACGCACTCAGGTGGATAGGGGTGTCAGCCGGATCGAGAGCGCCCCGATGCTGCGCGGCGTGGTGACCAAGATCAATGATCGCCCCGCCAGTGATGTTGCCGGGGATCACTGGGTTCTGCGCGGGGATCGCGGCATCACCTATTCCGCCACGCCGCCCTCTGGGGCAGAGGTCACTGCCGGGACGTGGTGGGATAAAGATTACAACGGTCCGCCGCAGATCAGTTTTGCCTCGGAAGAGGCAGAGGAAATGGGGCTGAAGCTGGGGGATAGCCTGACCGTTAACGTGCTGGGCCGCGATATCACCGCAGAGATCACCAGCTTTCGGAATGTGGATTTTTCGACAGCAGGTATCGGGTTCATCCTGTCGATGAATCCGGGCGCGTTACAGGGTGCGCCACATACTCACATCGCCACGATTTATGCCAAGGAAAGCTCTGAGATCGGACTGTTGCGCGATATTGGCAGCGCCTATCCCAACATCACGATGATCCGGGTGCGCGATGCGATTGCGCGGGTTGGCGAGGTCTTGGGGGGCATCGCGGCGGCCACGACCTATGGCGCTTTGGCGACGTTGGTCACGGGGTTGATCGTGCTGATCGGTGCGGCGGCGGCGGGTGAACGGGCGCGCACCTATGAGGCGGCGATCCTGAAGACACTTGGGGCAACGCGGGGATCGATACTATTGAACTTCGCCCTGCGATCCGCATTCTTTGGGCTGGCGGCGGGTCTGGTTGCGATCGCCGCTGGCGGTTTGGCGGGTTGGGGGGTCACCACCTTTGTGATGGAAACCGAGTTTGCGTTCGAGCCGGTCTCGGCCATCGCAATCGTTGCAGGCGGAGTTCTGACGACATTGCTGGCCGGGCTGGCCTTTGCGTGGCGTCCATTGGCGGCGCGGCCCGCTCGGGTACTGCGGGCCAGCGAATGATGCTATAGGGTGACATCCGCGCCGATGCTCATGCGCAGGACGGCCTGAGCATTGGGCAAGTCATTGGCCTGCGCACGGGCCTCGGCGTCGTTGGCGTTGTGTCCATAGTCCAGCCAACGTTGGATCAGCCGTTCCTTCAGAACCGCCTCAGGCACGTCGAGAAAGACGGTAAAGTCCCAGATATCATGCAGATAGCGCCAGATAGGGGCGTCGAGCAAAAGGTAATTGCCCTCGACAACCGCGATCTGGGTTTGGGCAGACACCACCGCAGCCCCCGCCACAGAGAGGTCACGGGTCCGGTCAAAAACCGGGATCACCACCTCTTCTTCGGTGGCAAGGCGGCGGATGGAATGGACAAAGCCCGTCACGTCAAAGGTTTCCGGCGCGCCTTTCCACGGCAACAAACCGCGCGCCTTAAGCACGGTGTTATCCATGTGAAAACCATCCATAGGCACAAGCGCGGCCTGAGAGCCGAGGTGATCGACCAGTTCCTCTGCGAGGGTGGATTTGCCGGACGCAGGCGGCCCGGCAATCGCCACCAACAGACGGCGCGCCTTGGGTTGCAGCCCCGCAATGCGCGCCGCGAGGCTACCCGCGCTGGCCGCAGACATCAGGCAGCTGCCTCTGCCTCTGACGGCTCTTTTGCGCCGGTCATAAAGGCAACAGCGTCGGACATGGAATAGTCACCCGGTTTGATCACGGTCAGACGTTTGCCGAGGCGGTGAATGTGGATGCGGTCGGCGACCTCGAACACATGGGGCATGTTGTGGCTGATCAGGATGATCGGAATACCGCGCGATCTGACGTCCTGGATCAGTTCCAGCACGCGGCGGCTTTCCTTCACGCCCAAGGCGGCTGTGGGCTCGTCGAGGATGATGACCTTGGATCCAAACGCAGCAGCGCGCGCCACGGCGACACCCTGACGCTGACCGCCAGAGAGGGTTTCGACCGCTTGTTTGATGTTCTGGATCGTCATCAGACCCAGTTCGCTTAGCTTGACGCGGGCGAATTTTTCCATCGCTGGGCGGTCCAGCTGGCGCAGCACTTTGCCGCGAAAGCCGGGTTTGCGCAATTCGCGCCCCATGAACATATTGTCGGTGATCGACAGCGCCGGGGACATGGCGAGGGTCTGGTAGACCGTCTCGATGCCATGTTCGCGGGCAACTATGGGCGAGTTGAAGCTGACCTTCTTGCCTTCCAGAAACACCTGACCGCCATCCGGGATGACCGCGCCCGAGAGGGATTTGATCAGGGTGGATTTGCCGGCCCCGTTGTCACCGATGACACCAAGGATCTCTCCGGGGTAAAGTTCGAAGTCGCAGTTATCCAGCGCCGTCACACGGCCATAGCGTTTGGTGAGGCCGACACCTTTGAGGATAGGTTCCATTACGCTGCCGCCTTTCTGATCCACTGGTCTATGGTTGTTGCGCCGATGATAAGCACACCGATCAGCAAGAAGGTCCACTGCGGGTCGGCACCATACATGCGCAGGCCCAGTTCAAACACGCCCACAATCAGCGCGCCGAACAGCGCCCCAAGGATCGATCCGCGTCCGCCAAACAACGAAATACCCCCGATCACAACGGCGGTGATCGACTGGATATTCCCGATAACGCCTGTGGTCGCGGATGGCGAGACAGAGCCAAAGCGCCCGATCATCACCCAAGCGGCGAAACCACAGATCAGGCCTACCACGGCATAGACCGAGATGATCGTGCGTTTGACATCGACTCCTGCCAGTTCTGCGGCCTCTGGGTCATCACCAACGGCGTAGACGTGTCGTCCCCAAGCCGTCTGGCGCAGAATGTAAGTAAGAAGAAGAAAGAGGAAGACCATAAAGATCACGCCATAGGTAAAGGTCGCCCCGGCCACCTTCAGCTGCGTTCCAAAGAATTGCAGCAGGGGCGCGTCGGCCTCAATATCCTGACTTCGGATCGTTTCATTGTCCGAATAGATGTAGTTCGCGGCCAGCACGATCTGCCACATGCCCAGCGTCACAATAAAGGGCGGCAGTTTCACACGGGCCACAAGCCAGCCACTGGCGGCGCCGATCAATGTGCCTGCCAGCAGGCCGATGGGAATGGCGAGAGAGGCGGGAAGGCCGTAGCGAAAGCTCATCTGCCCCATCACCACGGAACACAGCACCGCAATCGCGCCGACCGACAGGTCAATCCCGGCGGTCAGGATGATAAGGCTTTGTGCAGCGGCAAGAACGCCAACGATTTGAACCTGTTGCAGGATCAGGGTCAGGGCAAAGGGCGAAAAGAACTTATTGCCGACTAGGACTGCAAAGATCCCCAGCGACATCACCAGTACGATCAGGGGAACAAGGGCGGGGTTTTCGTGCAGTACATGCTGTAGCTTGTCGACAAATCCGCGTCGGCTGCTCTCAAATTCAGCAACCTGAGAGTTCGATTTGGACAAATCGGACTCAAAGTCCTGCCCTTTAGAGGCGGTCTCTGACATGGGTGGCTCCCCCTGCAATGTTTGGCTTTGGCATCTTCGCGTGCCTCATGCACGCAACTGTAGTCGGGTGCGTCGTTCCCCGTCTACATCGAAGGGGCGAGTTTTCGCCCCTTCG
>CALGTJ010000268.1 GCA_937901435.1 uncultured Rhodobacter sp.
CTGGCGCGCATGATAGCTGCGAATTCGGTCTGCCGCTATCTCAAGGGCTGTCCGATCATCTTCGCTGACCTGCGCGCAATAAGCATCAATATCGTCCGGCGAAAACGCCAGCGTGTCCGGTGTCAAATCCAACCGGTCAAATTTAGACGTCAGAGCAAGAACCGCGGCGTCACCATCGCGGCGCACATCGGCAATGATGTCTGCGACCACGGCATCGACATCCGGACTGTCTTCGCGCTTGGCACCAAGCAGGGCGGTGAAGTCTGCCTCAAAATTGGCGGCTGTCGCGTCAAGAAACTGGGGCATCTGGCGCACTCCTTTCGGGCCTGCATAACGGCCCGTGCTCAGAGCCTCAAGCGTTTACACTGTCGCGCCCTGTTTGGGTCAGCTTTAGCAAACCCAACCCGGTCAACAACAGCGCCACAGCCGTGGCGCAGGGTCGAATGATATTCCAAAATTGCCAGGTCTCGGAGTAGGCACTCCGGACCGCGTTGGCCTGCGCCGGGGCCAACGGCGTTTCGATCAACGCAAGGGCTTGGTTCAAGGGGACGTTTATGGCCATGGTCAGCGCCATTCCACCAAACCCGTAAATCAGACCTGCCATGGTAAAACCACGCAGCGCGGCGGTTGCCACAGCCAAATGCAAGCAGGGCACTGGCCAGCAAGACCACAGGCGTGGCAAAAAACACCGGCGCATATACCACATTGCGCACTGAGGCGTTCATCGCCTGCATGGCTGTAATTGCAATATTAGGGTCGATCTGATCCAGACCCAAGGGGTTGGACAGATCCAAGCATAGAAATAACCAAATATCGCACCACATAACAAAAGCGAATGCAGGGATATCAGTGTTGAGAAAATATGCCTTTTAAAACCCACTCTCTAAAAAAATAGGCCTGCTGTCCCAATACAGACGTGAATTCTATCTTGTTAAATCACAAGCAAATAAGCGCAGCTATCCGGGACCTAATGGCCCCTATGGTCAAAACGTTCACCAGCGATCCAACGGCGGCAGGCCCGCCGAACATGCCATAAATACAGCTGAGATATATTACTGCCCGTGATCGGGAACCGTTTTGGACAAGGCCCTATAGGGACGGGTTACGTCTTTAAGCCGCACCTCAAGAGCTTCAACTGACAGTTTGATTGCCCCATCCCCCGCAAGCGTTAACAGCACGGTGCCGCCAGCATCCGGTCCGGGCTCAAACTGCAATGACAGCGCCGAGAAAATCACATCTTTGTTCGCACGCTCAATGCCCTGCGACGCGATGCCCAACACATTATCAATGGAAAGCACCGTTTGGACACGCTCGACTGCGTGGCCTGATTGATCTCTAAGGGATCTGTCCTCCCACCGAAACCGATTGGTTAAAATCGCAAAACGGCGCTGGCTGGCATCCCAGATCATCTCAGAGGCGGGAAATACAGCATCTTGTATCAATGTCGATACCACCTGCAGATCATCTTGATCCAAGGCCCCAAGGTTCAGCGGGCGCTCGCGGCCATCTTCAAAGGTTGCGTCCTGCGTCATCCGCCCGAGACCCGTTCAATGTTAGCCCCAAGATTGCCAAGTTTTTCCTCAATCCGTTCATAGCCACGATCCAGATGATAGACCCGATTGACCATAGTCTCGCCTTCGGCCGCCAAACCGGCCAGAATCAGCGACACCGAAGCCCGCAGATCGGTCGCCATCACCGGAGCCCCCTTGAGCCGATCGACCCCCGTCACGCGGGCCACGCCACCCTCGACCTCGATATTTGCGCCCATACGCACAAGTTCGGGCGCATGCATGAAACGGTTTTCAAAAATTGTCTCCTCCAACACACTTTTGCCATTTGCGGTACACATCAAGGCCATGAATTGCGCCTGCAGGTCGGTGGGGTATCCGGGGAATGGTGCGGTTGTAACATCAACGGCTGAAATGTAATCTGCACGCCGCCTGACCGACAGACCACCTTTGGTTTCCCACACATCGACCCCGGCGGCGTCAAGTTTTTCAACAAAGGCGCCAATCAAATCAAGCCGTCCACCCAATAGTTCAATTTCGCCACCACAGAGCGCGGGCGCAATCATGAACGTCCCAAGTTCGATTCGGTCGACAATCACTTCATGGGTCGCCCCGTGCAATCGATTGACGCCTTCGACGGTAATCTCTGAGGTACCAGCACCGCTGATCTTTGCGCCCATTGCCACCAAACATTTGGCCAGATCCACGGTGTCAGGTTCACGTGCCGCGTTTTTGATCACGGTCGTTCCTTTGGCCAATGTCGCCGCCGTCAGGGCGTTTTCGGTGGCACCGACCGAAACAAACGGAAAGTCGATCACTGCGCCGGTCAGTCCGTTTGGCGCAGTGGCGTGGACATAGCCGCCCTCAAGCTCGATCTTGGCGCCAAGCTTTTCCATCGCCTGCATGTGCAAATCGACCTTGCGGGCGCCAATAGCGCATCCGCCGGGAAGGGACACAATCGCCTCGCCTTCGCGGGCCAATAAAGGCCCCAGCACGTTAAACGAGGCGCGTAATTTACGCACAATTTCATAGTCGGCTTTGCGATTTGTGATTTCACTTGCGCTGAGCGCCATCACGCGGCCGTCTTGTAACAAAACAACTTCGCACCCGTGCGATTCGAGTAAGCTACTCAGCGTTTTGATATCTGACAAACGCGGCACATTCGTCAATGTCAGAGGTTCATCCGTCAGCAGTGCCGCTGACATCAATTTCAGACAGGTATTTTTAGCGCCAGAGATTTGCACTTTTCCCTGCAGCGGACCGCCGCCGCTGACAACAATCGAATCCATGTAACCTGCCTTTTACTCTTCTTGCTCGTTTTCTTTGCGCGCTTTTGCTTGGGCTTTGCGCTTGGCCATATTGGCTTTGAGCGCCGCCTTAAGGCGGGCGTCGCGGTCCGGCTCTTTGGAAGGCGGTTGTTGTCGTTTCTTCTCGCTCATGCGCGCGTTATATAGCAGATCACAAAACGCGTCCAGATTACGCTTGCACCGTAGAGCAATTACATCTAATCACCGCCTGCGCCTTTATCGTGCATCAGGCTGCAGTAGCTCAGTGGTAGAGCGCGTCATTGGTAATGACGAGGTCGGGAGTTCAATCCTCCCCTGCAGCACCATAAAAAGCCCTGCTATTGTATTTGTCTTTATTGCGTTATTCACCAGGCGATTTTAATTTCATGGCCTGCCTTCTGCCGCTCTGGGCTCAAGACCACTCAAATAAGCCGACGCATGGCCAATTCAAAAAGACGGCTAAGTTCCCTTTT
>CALGTJ010000269.1 GCA_937901435.1 uncultured Rhodobacter sp.
CGCGGTATCATCTGATGCTTGATATGGAAGAGGATCGCACCCCGGTGGGGCGCCTGGATTTCAAATCCAGTGAGGGGCGTACAACGTCTCTGGTGGGTTCGACTCCCACGCTCTTTCGCCAACCGCATTTCGCCCCCAATACCGAGCGGGCCGGATGATGACGCGCCAGCACCCAATCGAACATGATCTGGTGTTGGTCGGTGGCGGGCACAGCCATGTCGAAGTGCTGCGCCAGTTCACAATGCACCGACCCGAAGGCGTAAGGCTGACGCTGATTTCGCGCGATATCGAAACGCCCTATTCAGGCATGTTACCGGGATATCTGGCCGGGCATTACACATTTGATGACTGTCATGTGGACCTAGCACCACTTGCGCTGGCGGCGGGTGCGCGATTGTATCAGTCCCGCGCGGTTGGTCTGGATTTGTCATCTGGCCGGGTGACGTGCTCGGATCGCCCGCCCGTGTCGTTTGATACGGTGTCAATCGACATCGGCTCCACACCCGAGATTGCCTCAATACATGGGCACGAACACGCCTTTGCCATCAAACCGGTTCACGCCTTTCTGGAGCGCTGGAACCGCCTTGAACCCCGTTTGCTTGCGCTTGACCGTGAGATTGAGCTTGTGATCGTCGGCGGCGGCACGGGCGGTGTCGAGGTCGCTTTGTGCCTGCATCACAGATTGAAGGCAGCCCTTGAAAGAGCGCAAAAGCCCTTGGGGATCACCATCCATGTTGTCACAGATAAAGCCGATATTCTAACCAACCATTCAGCAGCGGTGCGCAGACGCCTGCGGGCGGCATTGCGCCGCAAAAATGTGCAGATTCACACGCAGCAGAAGGTGGATCGCATCACCCGGAATGCTGTGTGTGGTCCAGATGGGTTCAGCCTGAGCACAGATGCCACGGTGATCGCAACACATGCCGCGGCACCGGGGTGGTTGCGTGATACGGGGCTTGGGCTCGACCCTGCCGGGTTCATCCGTGTAAACAGCCAACTGCAATCCGTTTCAGATCCACGTGTGTTTGCCGCGGGTGATATCGCGTCGTTTGATCCGCCGCTGGCCAAGAATGGTGTCTATGCCGTGCGGCAGGGGCCGGTTTTGGCGCAAACCATGCTGGGGGTTCGGACCGCCGCGCCTTCGGCAATCTTTGCACCGCAAAAAAGAACCCTTGCGCTGATATCCACCGGGGACCGAAATGCGATTGCCTCTTACGGGCCGTTTGCCGTGGAAGCGGGCTGGATCTGGCGGGTGAAGGATTGGATTGATAAGCGTTGGATGACCAAATATCGCGTGTTGAAAATGGACGATGCCGCTCAGATGGCCCCGATGCGTTGTGGCGGGTGCGGTGCGAAAGTATCCGCAGATATACTGGGCCAGGTGCTGTCCGAATTTCAAAACGATACGGATGAGGATATCCTGATCGGCCTTACCACCCCTGACGATGCGGCTGTGATCCGCCCGCCGCAGGGAAAGGTGGCGGTTCAGACGGTGGATCACTTCAGAACCTTCATCGATGATCCTTATCTGTTCGGCCGGATCGCCTCGAACCATGCGCTGAGCGATATTTATGCGATGGGGGCTGATCCCAGCACAGCGCTGGCAATTGTCACGCTGCCTTTTGCGAGCGAGGCGATTTTGGCGGATGACCTGCGTCATATGCTGATGGGCGCACGGGAAACCCTGCAGGACGCGGGCGTCCGGTTGGTGGGTGGCCACACCGGAGAAGGGCAAGAGATGTCATTCGGTCTGTCCGTCACCGGATATGCTGACGAAAACAAGCTGATGAAAAAGTCCGGTTTGCGTGAGGGCGATGTTCTGATCCTGACGAAACCACTGGGCACGGGCGCGCTATTGGCAGGTTGGATGCAGGGCCGCGTCAGGAATGACGCTTTGCAGGCGGCAATTGCATCAATGGTGGCCTCAAACCGGGAGGCCGCCCGCATATTCGCGGCGCATGGGGCGTCTGCCTGCACAGATGTCACCGGGTTTGGTTTGCTGGGGCATCTGGGGGAAATGGTCAGGGCCTCGGGTGTGCATGCTGTGATTGACCCGCTGCGCATTCCGATATTGCCGGGGGCTGCGGCAATGTTGCGCGAAGGTGTCCAGAGCACGCTGCATCCGGGCAATCGTGACGCGGCCAGCCGATACATTAACATGGGTATTGATCTTGCCGATGAAGATATTCTGTTCGATCCGCAAACCTCAGGCGGATTGCTTAGCGCGGTTCCAGACCAGTCTGTTGAGAAAGTGATAGTTGCCCTAAGGCAAGGCGGTGCCATCCATGCTGCAGCTATTGGCCGCGTGACTGAAGGTGAACCCGGACGTATCAGCCTAAAGCAGCAATGCGCTGCAATTTCACCCTCATCAGCCCACACAAGCGAGTGATGATCAGTGCTACGCCCCAATGGGAAACCAAGTGACACAGGCCCCCGAAATTCACCATCCAGCGGCGGATGAGCCGGGCAATGGGCCTTCGGACCAGAAACGCGGCGTCATAAGGGACATCTCGACAATCTGAAGCATCACTTTGTTGTCGGACGCGACCGACACGGCTTCGAGTAAAAGCAGCATCCGTCCGGTCTTGGTTTCTTCCCAAAACCATTTGCCCATGAGTTCCAGATCATCAATTCCGTCGCGGTGCGTTCGTGTTTCCGTGAAATAGGCTTCCAGATCCTCGACCACGAGCTTCAGCAACGGAATGGCAGGCATGCCTTTTCTGGGGCTTGGGGGAACTTCCCCATTCAGGAAGCCCGCAACAAAGGGCGCAAGCTCGTCGATCTCTAAGCCGCTGGCCCCTACTGTGGTGCGGCCTCGTGCGGCAACGGCCGCATCGTAATCCGATCTAAGGGCAGCCATTTCGGCAGTCACCTCGGCCAGAACGACATCCACATCACCAATGTCATCGACACTCAGAACAAGGTCTGGCGGCAAAGCATATCCCATGCGCCCATTCTTGACCGGGATCACCTTGGGGAAATCCTCGATCACCGGGCCCTTTTCTGTGTCAAACAGATCAAACGCCGCGCGTATGACTTTTTTCTGGAAGGCCGGGTCATTCGGTTTGCCCATGCCGCGCCCCATTGGGAAATCCAGAAACAATGACCGAGGCGGCTTGATCGCCTCAATATGCTCGCGCACGAAGCCAACCAGAACGGTCGATAAGCCTTCGGATTCAAAATAATGAGCCAGCCCGCACACGGCGCGCGTGCAAAACGGTCATATAGGTATCAGCAAAACCGTATTCACACCGTCCTGCTTCATT
>CALGTJ010000270.1 GCA_937901435.1 uncultured Rhodobacter sp.
GAGAGCGGAAAAACGGCGAAATCCAGATAGCATCCACGCCCAGTTCCGCCACATGCGGCAGGCGGTGAATGATCCCGGCCAGATCGCCGATCCCGTCACCGTTGCTGTCCTGAAAACTGCGCGGATAGATTTGATAGATCACAGCGCCGCGCCACCAATCCGGATCAACAGCTGCTTCAGGTTTGATTTGTACAGATGGGTCGAGAAGGTTCATGATTATTTCACCGATCCGGCCAGCAGGCCCCTTACGAGATATTTTTGCATTGCGAAAAAGACGACCAGCGGCACCGAGATCGACACAAAGGCCGCTGTCGCAAGGATCTCCCAATTGCCGCCGCGCGTGCCCAGCAATTCGACGATCGCATTGGTCATCACTGTGGTTTCCCCGGTCGCGTCGATCAGAAAGACCTTGGCGACCAGCAGGTCATTCCATGTCCAAAGGAACTGGAAAATGGCGAAAGAGGCCAGCGCAGGAAAGGACAGCGGCAGGATGATCTTGGTAAAGATCTGGAAATCCGTGGCCCCGTCCACCTTGGCGTTTTCGATAATGTCGCGCGGCAGGCCGACCATGTAGTTGCGCAACAGGTAAATCGCCAGCGGCAGGCCAAAGCCGGTATGCGCCAGCCAAACGCCCAGATATCCTTTGCCAATGCCCACCGCCAGATGCAGTTTCAACAGTGGGATTAGGGCCAGTTGCAAAGGCACCACCAGCAGGCCCACGATGATCGCGATCAGCAAGGCGCGCCCGACAAAATCCATCCAAGCCAAAGCATAGGCGGCAAAGGCCGCCACCAGAATCGGGATGATCGTGGCCGGGATTGTCACCGTCAGCGTCGAGAAAAACGCCGTCGCCATACCATCGGTCGTCTGCGCGCCCTCGACCTTGCCCGACGAGAGGCCAAAAACGACCGCCAGCAAGATCAACAGGGCCACGCCGCCCAGTTTAGGCACCGCAGCCATCCACGGATTGCCCGAACCGCGAAACAGAAAATGCAGCACATAGCCAAAGATCACCGCCGCCACGATATAGATCGCAAGGCTTTTCACCACGTCCTTGCCCAGCACCGTGTCATAGTTTCGCAGGGTGAATTCCGGCGGGATTTCAGACGTCACGAACACCCGCTGCCCCCGCCCACCGTCAAAGGCCACGGCGTTTTGCATGACGTAATCGCCATTGGCCTCGACCGTGATCGTCGAGCCATCGCGCAGTTCTGCGGTCTCGCCGGGGCGGTAGGCGTCAATCGCGCGGGACGACACGCCGTAGACGCTGATCTCTGTCTGATCGCGCCCTTCGAGCTGGAACAGGTTGCCCCTGATCTCAAAGACACCGTTGACCTCGACCTGCGCCTCGGCACTTGCGGTGCGCAGTTGCAGGTTCTGCGCCGAGGGGAACATCGCCTTCCACCAGCCCGTCGTGGCGATCTGATCGGCGGTGCGGAAGGACGACACCAACAGCCCTGCCGTGGGAAACAGCCAGAGGAACACAAGGAAGGCGACCGACAGATGCACCGCCCAAGTCAGCGTGGATTTGGAACCTGCGATGTTATCCATGTCTCGCTCCTGCGCTTTGGGGTCCCATCACTGCATCTCCTTGCGGGCGTTGCGCACGTTCCAGATCAGGATCGGCGTGACCAGCAGCATGATGATCATCGCACTGGCCGACCCCACACCCCAATCGAGCGAACGGAACAGCTTGTCATACATGTAATTCGCCAGCACCTGCGTCTCCCACTGGCCGTTGGTCATGGCGAACACGATGTCGAAGATTTTCAGCACCACGAGCGTGATCGTCGTCCAGACCACCACGATTGTGCCCATGATCTGCGGCACCTTGATCTTGAAAAATACCTGAAAAGGATTGGCCCCGTCGATGATCGCGGCCTCGATGGTTTCCTCTGGGATCCCACGCAGCGCCGCCGACAGGATCACCATTGCAAACCCCGTCTGGATCCAGACCAGCACGATCATCAGGAACAGGTTGTTCCACATGGGGATCGTCAGCCACGTCTGCGGCTCGGCCCCGCCAAGCGCCAGATAGATCGCGTTCAGCACTCCAATCTGTTCGGCATCGACCGGGCGCTGCTCATAGACCAGCTTCCAGATGACGCCTGCGCCGACGAAAGAGATCGCCATCGGCATAAAGATCAAGGACTTGGCCAGATTGCCCCATTTGATCCGATCGGTCAGTTGCGCGGCCATCAGGCCAAAGGCGGTGGACAAGGCCGGCACGATCAGCAGCCAGAGGAAGTTGTTGCACAAAGCCTCCCAGAATTTCGGCTCGCCAAACATCTTGCGGTAATTCTCAAGCCCCACAAAGGCCCCGCCTTGCGAACGGTCGGTCAAAGACAGCCGCAGCGTCTCGATGACGGGATAGGCCAGATAGAGGCCAAGGGCGAAAACGGCGGGAAACACGAACAGCCAGGGACGGACCAGATTGGCGCGGTTGATATTGCGCCCCGCGTTCCGCCCGGAGGCGGGAAAGATGAACTTATCAAGGATGACGTTGGAGAAATAGAAATACCCAACACAGCCACCAACACCGATCACAATGGTCAGCAACCCCTGCAAAGCCAGATGCATGCCGTCTCCTCCCTGAATTTTGTGTTGTTTTAGGGGTGTCCGGGCCTGTCACAAGGCCCGGAACAGGACCTTCAGGGAAACGCTATTTCAAGCCGTCCCAGCTTTCCTGAATGGCAGTGGCCACAGCGTCGGCGTCCGCGCCGCCTGCATAGTCAACCATGCCCGTCCAGAAAGAGCCCGCGCCAACGCCGCCGGGCATCAGATCAGAGGCGTCAAAGCGGAAGGTTGTCGCGTTCAACAAGATGTCGTTCATACGCTGCGAAACATCATCCACGAATTTCGACGGGTCCACGCCCTTATGTGGCGTCAGGAAACCGCCCTTGCCCATCCAGACCTCATGAGCGGCTGGCGAGCGCAGGAATTCGATCAGCTCATGCGCGCCTTCGCTTTCGTTGGTGATCGCAAACAAGGTCCCCGCCCCCAAAACCGGAGCGCCCATATCCTTGCTTTCATAGGCCGGGAAATAGAAGAAATCCGCATCCTCACCCACAAGGGTTCCCTCTGGAAAGAAGCCCGGAATAAAGCTGGCCTGACGGTGCATATAGCACTGTGGCGGCGCGCTGAACAACCCCTTTGGGCTGTCGCGGAAATCCGTCGAGGCGACGACACCGGCCCCGCCGGCAACGTAATCCTCGTTGCGTGCAAAGGCTCCGAACTCTTCGATCGCGGCGACCACGCGCGGGTCGTTGAACGGGATTTCATTGGATACCCATTGGTCATACACTGAGGGAGGCTGCGTGCGCAGCATCAAATCCTCGACCCAATCGGTCGCAGGCCAGCCCGTCGCGGCCCCTGACCCCAACCCGATGCACCACGGCGTTTCGCCATCGGCCACGATCTGATCACTCAGCGCCTTGAGCTCTTCCATGGTTGTGGGTACGTCGTAGCCCGCATCTTCAAAGTTCTCGGGCACGTACCAAACCAGCGATTTCAAATCGACGCGAAAGAACATGCCGTACAGCTCTTTTTCGCCATCTGCATTGGCGAAAGTGGCAAGATCAACCCAGGACTGACCAGCCGCATAGTTTTCACGGATCCAGTCGGCCGTTCCATCCCTCAAAGGCGTCAGAAAGCCACGGCTGGCCATGTCAGCGGCCAGACCGGGCTGAGGGAACACCGCAAGATTGGCGGCAGACCCCGCTTCTGCATCCACCATGATCTGCTGCTCGAAACTGTCCGACCCGACATAGCGCACGTCATGGCCCGTTTGAGCCTCGAAAATATCAAAGATTTCAGCGATAGTTTCCGCCTCGGGGCTCAGCCACGGGCCTGAAACAGTGATCTGCTCGGCGCTGACCATTCCACCTGACAAAGCAACCGCAGCGACGCCGGAAAAAAGGGCGTATTTCATGAAGGTCCTCCCATAATGGCGCAGCGGGTGCGCCGTCGTTTCCTGGCGCAGCGGGTGCGCCATCGTTGATGTTCGCCTCGCTTTGGAGAATCATTTTCCAAAGCGCTTTGAATTGCAGTAGACTCTGGGAATCCTGTCGACCTGTCAATCAAGTTTCTTTTTGAAATGCTTAATAAAACAACGGTTTTTTCGCTGCGATGCAGAATATTCAGGCTTTGACCAATGCGGCCCGAACAGCTAAGTTCAGCACGAAACTCAAAGCGCTTTGGCTGTTAACCTTATGAATCTCAAACAACTGTCTGCGGCATTGGGCCTGTCACAAACCACCGTCAGCCGCGCGCTGAACGGTTATCCCGAAGTGGCAGAAGCCACGCGCCTGCGGGTCGTCGCCGCCGCCAAGGTGCATGGCTATCGCCCCAACACCCGCGCACGCGGACTGGCCACGGGTCGCGCCATGGCAATCGGCCATGTGATCCCGGTCTCGTCGCGCCATGAAATCGTGAACCCGGTCTTTGCCGATTTCATCGCAGGCGCGGGCGAGTCCTATCTCAAACATGGCTATGACATCGTGATTTCGGTGGTGCCCGATGACCGCGAAGAACACGCCTATCGCGATATCGCTGCCAAAGGCTCTGTCGACGGGATCATCATACACGGGCCGCGCTGCACCGATCCGCGCATCAAGCTGTTGCAGGACATAGGCCTGCCGTTAGTGGTGCATGGCCGCGCGTCGCAGGAAACCAGCGCCTATGACTGGGTCGATGTGAACAACCGCCGCGCCTTTGAACGGGCGACGCGGTTTCTGGCCGATCTGGGGCATCGCCGCATCGCGCTGGTGAACGGTCTGGTCGAGATGGATTTCGCCACCCGCCGCCTGCAAGGCTACCGCGACGGGCTGCGTGGCTATGGCATCGAGTTGGATCCCGACCTAGAGCAATCCACGGAAATGACGGAAACATATGGCTATACCCTGACCCGGCAGATGCTGGATCTGCCCAATCCGCCCACCGCCATTGTCGCCTCTTCGATCATTTCCAGCATCGGCATTCGCCGTGCCATTCAAGAACGTGGCCTGCAATTGGGCCGGGATGTGTCCGTCATCACCCATGACGACGAACTCAGCTATCTTAGCAACAGCGGGCCAGAGCCGATCTTTACCGTCACGCGGTCCTCTGTGCGCGAGGCCGGGCGGCTGTGTGCAGAGCGGCTGATTTCGATGATCGCCACACCGGGCAGCGCGCCGGAACAGACCCTGCTGGAGGCAGAACTGACGGTTGGCCTGTCCACCGGCCCTGCCCCCCAGGTTGCCCGCCGGGTCTCTGCCTGAGGGCTGGTATCAGGGCGGGCGCACGGGTTGACCGCTTGCAGCGCCGCACGTTGCAGCCTATCACCGACCATCGACACATATCCCATATGAGAATCCATATGTCCCCGAGCGACCCCCAAAAAACCTACTCTCTTGTGGCCGACATCGGCGGAACCAACACCCGCGTGGCGCTGGCAGAGGGCACGCACCTGTTGCCGGAAACGGTCTGCCGCTATCCCAATGCGGAATTCGCCGGGCTGGAAACGGTGCTGCGCGCCTTTCTCGACACGCAGGACGGCGTTGCTTGTGCGGGCGCGTGCGTGGCGGTGGCGGGGCCGGTGCGCGACGGGGTCGGCGCGCTGACCAATCTGGACTGGACCATTGACTGTGCCACTCTGGCGCGCGCGACTGGGACGGAAACGGTGTCGATCCTCAATGACTTGCAGGCGCAGGGCTATTCCCTTGCCGATCTGTCCGAGGACAATCTGCGCCGCGTCATCCCCGCACCCGCCCATGCCCCCACTCATGCCACAGGCGCCACGCAGATCGTCATTGGCGTGGGCACCGGGTTCAACGCCGCGCCCGTCTTTACCACCGACAAGGGCCGTCTGGTCACCCCAGCCGAGGCCGGTCACGCCAATATGCCCGTGCGCACCGAGGCCGAATTGCGCCTGCTGCAATATGTGGAAACCGCCCATGGCTTTCCCGCGATCGAAGACGTGATGTCAGGGCGTGGACTGTCGCGGATTTACGGCTGGCTGGCCCATGAGGCTGGCACCCCGAAAGAGGCCTCTGCCGCCGAAATCATGGCCCGCTTCGAGGCTGGCACCGATCCGCTGGCACAAGAGACCGCCGCCATGTTCGTGCGCATCCTTGGCACTGTTGCTGGCAATTTGGCGCTGATCCACCTGCCCTTCGGCGGCGTTTACCTCTGCGGCGGCGTCGCGCGCGCCTTTGCGCCCCATCTGGACCGGCTTGGCTTTCAGGCGGCGTTTCGCGACAAGGGCCGCTTTGCCGGGTTCATGGGCAATTTCGGCGTGTCGATGATCGAGGATGACTTTGCCGCGCTGTCCGGCTGCGCCAGCCATCTGCAAGAGATTTCGGGCTGACAACCTCCGCGCCAGCGCAAAGCCTACCCGACGGGCAGGCCTTGCTCTGGCTTGAAACTACGCCTCGCCCCAGATCGCCTCTGCAGTTTTGACCACCAGCTCCAGCTTGCGGCGCTGGTCGTCATAGGTTATTGAATTGCCCTCTTCGGTCGAGGCAAAGCCGCATTGCGGCGCGATCCCGAACTGATCCAGATCGGCGTATTTGCCCACCTCGTCAAACTTGGCGCGCAGGGCGTCGATGGTTTCCAAGTCACCCGTCTTGGTCGTGATGAACCCCGGCAGCACCCGCTTTTTGCCCTTGGGCAGCAGGCGCAGCGGTTCCAGCCCGCCCGCGCGCTCTGTGTCATACTCCATGAAATAGATATCCACGTCAGTCTTGTTGAACACCGCATCCGCCGCGGGATCATAGGCCCCCTCTGCCGCGTGGGTCGAGCGGAAGTTGCCCCGGCACATATGCATCCCGATCAGCATGTCATCGGGTCGGTCCTTGATCGCCTCATTCATCATCTTGGCGTATTGGTCGATCAGCCAATCGGGATCCTGCCCCTGCGCCGCCTTTTCGGCCCGGTGCTTGGGATCACAGAGATAGGCGAAAAAGATGTCATCCATCTGCAAATAGCGACAGCCCGCATCGTAAAACGCCTGCACCGCCGTTTTGTAGGTCGCGGCAATGTCGGCAAACAGCACGTCCGGGTCTTTATACGCGGCAGGCGCGATGTCATCGGGGGCTGTGCGAAAATGACAGCAGCTTGGCCCCGGAATAGAGATTTTTGGCGTCACACCTGTATGTTGCGCCACGAACTTAAAGTGTTCCAGCATCGGGTGATCGGTCGGAAAGCCTAGCTTGCCCGTGATCGTCGGAAAGATCGGGCGCAGTTTAACGCCGGCAAAGGCGACGCCTTCGTCGCGTTCGACCAGATCGAACCCGTCCAGCATCCCCATAAAGTCATAATGCCAGAAAGAGCGGCGCGCCTCGCCATCCGTCACCACATTCAGCCCGGCCTCTTCCTGCATCCTGATCAGATCCGGGATCGCCGCGTCCTCGATCTCGTGCAACTGCGCGCTTGTCAGATTATCGTCCTGAAAATGCGCGCGGCGCGCCTCGACGATCGCCTGCGGGCGCAACAGGCTGCCCACATGATCGGCCCGGAACGGCGGTGTTTTCTTGGTCATATGTCTCTCTCCCACGGTATTTTTCGCAAGGTTAGCCCCATCCCCAAGACCCCACAAGCCACGCCGATGACAGGCGCAGGACGTTCGTCAAAAGAGACCCCGCGCACAGCCCACAAAGACGCGACCAAAGCATCGGCGGGATATGGCCGATCAGGCATCGGATGCAATTTGTCATTTGACGCAGAAAAATATCCTCTTTCGCCACCGATATTACCCGACCGAGGCCGCGACGCTGCAAGGCCTGCGATCCTGTGATTCAGAGGATCTGCCCCGCAAAAATCGTCTTAATTGCACCATGGTCAAACTCGCAGAAATCCAGTGTCCCCGCCTTCACCAATCATTACAGCACATTTCAAACTCGGGGACTGTTGTTTTTTAGCTTGTCAAAGGGGGTGTGCTTATTGTGAGTGTGGACAAAGTAAAAGGTTTACCGCAAATACTTGCGTTCAAACCAAACGATACGCGGGCGACCGTCATGGAGGGATAGAATGGGTCTAGACGCCAAGCCAGAGAGGCCAAGTTTCGCGGCCGTGGCTGAACGCCGTTTCCGATTGGCCGGCAAGGCGATTATCGAAAAAGGTCACCCCTATTTCGTTCCCGTCGATACACTTGAGAAAAAGTACGCAGCCTCTCCGGACGGTTATCTCAGCCTTGCGCATTACGACTACCTTGGCCTCGCCAAACATCCCGCGGTGTTGAAAGCCGCACATGATGCCATCGATTCGATGGGGGCTGGTGCGGGTGCCTCGCGTCTGGTCGGCGGAGAGCGCAGCACGCACCGAGAGCTGGAACGCAATCTGGCTGAATTCCTGGGCGTCGGCGATGTGCTGACCATGATTTCCGGCTATCTCACCAATGTGTCGCTGATCAATCACCTGCTGGGTCCGCGCGATCTGGTGCTGATCGACGAGTTGGCCCATAACTCTATCGTGGTTGGTGCTAAATCGGGCAAGTTCGAGTGCCAGACCTTTGATCACAACAATTTCGACGATCTGGAACAACGGCTTGCAGAGGCGCGCGGGAATTATCGCCATGTGCTGGTGGTGGTTGAGGGTCTGTATTCGATGGATGGCGACATCCCCGATCTGCCCCGCCTGCTAGAGATCAAAGAGGCCCATGACGCATGGCTTTTGGTCGACGAGGCGCATTCCTACGGCGTTCTGGGCGATCATGGCCGTGGCATCACCGAACATTTCGGGATCGACCCCAGCCGGATCGAACTCAGCGTTGGCACCCTGTCCAAAAGCTTTGCCTCCTCCGGGGGCTTTATCTGCGCCTCGGCGGATATCATCGCATGGCTGCGCTTTACCCTGCCCGGTTTTGTCTATTCGGTCGGCCTTGCGCCTGCGACCGTGGCCACGGCGACGGCCGCCCTTGAGGTGCTACGCGGCGACAAGGAACGCGTGGCCCGCCTGAAACGCAAATCCCGGCTGTTCCTCGACACCGCCAGAGCCGCAGGGCTAAACCCCGGTGACGCGATTGGCGAGGCGGTGGTGCCCCTGTTCTTTGACGATCCGATGCAGACCATGATGGTCAGCCACGTCCTGCTGGAACACGGCATATACGCGCCGCCCATCGTTCAGGTCGGCGTGCCCAAGGATCAGCCACGCATCCGGTTCTTCTTTTCGGCGGAACATCGCGACCAGGACCTCATTCGTGCGGTCGATGTTGTGGCGGCGGCTGTGCATGGTACACTTTCTGTTCAGATGGCGACTTCCTGAACGAAAGGACCACCGTAATGAGTATCCGATTTCGTGCGGCCGTGCTGGCCGCGTCGATTGGCTTGTGTGCCCTCAACGCCCCTGCGGTCGAGGCAGCCCAACTGACCAGCATAAAGGTCACCGAGGCCGCCAAGGTTCCGGCGATGCGCCCGGACTGGCCGATCCCGCGCGAGGCCAATCAGGTGTTTTACCTGCAACGCTCCAGCAATTCAAATACGGTGGTCTACACCGCCCTGTTTGACGCGGCCGGCAATCTTGACCCCAAACGTCCCGCGCAGGTCTATTGGCGTCGCTACAATACCGATGGCGTGCGCAAGGCCCTCAAATCAATCGAGCGCCGCTTTGCCTATGGGTTCAACACCCGCAAGACAAACAATCCCGGCGAATTCATCATGACCCTGAAACCGCTGCCGGAAAAGCCCATGCTGCTGCGCCAGACAGGCCCTGGCAAGGCAGACCTTTATGGCAAGATCGGCGGCAAAACCGTGCGTGTCGTCTATGCCTATGTGACGCTGGACGAGAGCGGAATGATCCCCAAGGTCACCGATTTGTCGCTGCATGGCATAGACCCGGCCACAGGGCGCGCCATAAGCGAGACTTTTCGCGTCAACGGGGGCGCAATCCGGCAATAACGGGCTGGTGTCCACCCCCCCCGCATGGCAGACACGGGCCAAACAAATAGACACAGATCGAGGGACTCATGGGCTCACCCATTCGCACCGCCATTGCCGGGGTTGGCAACTGCGCCAGTTCGCTGGTTCAGGCCATTTCGTATTGCAAAGTGAAGGGCGATGATGCCATCGGCGTCAGCTTTCCCACGCTGGGTGGTTACCGCCCCGAGGACATCCAGATCGTCGCAGGGTTTGATGTGGATGCGCGCAAGGTCAACCGCCCCATCGGCGAGGCTGTCATGGCCGCGCCAAACTGCACAGAGGTGTTCTGGGACAAGCTGGACGACCAGCCCGCAACCGTCCACCGTGGCCCCGATCTGGATGGTGTGTCGTCCTTTATGCGAAACCAGGCACCAGAGCTTAGCTTTGTGCCCTCTGACGTCACCCCACTGACCGCTGACGAAGTGGTCGAGGCGCTCAAGGCCGCACAGGCCGAGGTGCTGATCATCTTCCTGCCCGTCGGCTCTCCACAAGCGGTTGAATTTTATGCCGACTGCGCCCTGCGCGCGGGCTGCGCCGTGGTCAACGGCATCCCCGTTTTCCTTGCCTCCAACCCGGTCTGGGCCAAGAAATTCAAGGACGCGGGCCTGCCGCTGATCGGTGATGACTTCAAGGCACAGTTCGGCGCCACCGTTGTTCACCGCACATTGGCCCATCTGGCCGACATGCGCGGCGTCAAGCTGGACCGCACGTATCAGTTGAACGTTGGTGGCAATACCGACTTTCTCAACATGATGGACATGGACCGCCTCGCGATGAAACGCGAGTCAAAGACCGAGGCCGTGCAGGCGGCGCTGGACACCCGTCTGGGCGACGGTGACATCCGCATCGGCCCGTCAGACTATGTGCCGTGGCTGCATGACCGCAAGGTCGCCTATGTCCGCCTAGAGGGTCGCCTGCTGGGTGGTCCGCGCACCTCGATGGAGGTCCGCCTCGAGGTCGAAGACAGCCCCAACGCCGCCGCCATGGCAATCTCTGCGATCCGCTGTGCGCGCATTGCCCGCGAAAAAGGCATGACAGGGGCCATTGAGGACGCCAGCGCCTTTTTATTCAAACACCCACCCGTGCAGTTTGAGGACAGCATCGCCTATGACCGCCTGCTTGCCTTTGCGGGCGACAAGTAAGCCCTGATGGGTCGGGGCCTCTTGCAAAGCCGCGCTTTATGAGCGGCCCCGCCTTTATCACCGGAGGCTCTAGCGGGATCGGGTTGGAACTGGCCCGTGCGCTGGCCAAACGCGGCCACCCCATCGCGCTTTTTGCCCGCAATGCCGGACGGTTACAGGACGCAGTTCGTGTGCTCAAGGCAGAGATTCCCGACGCCATGATCCTCGCCTTTCCCGCCGATGTGGGGGACCGCGCGCAGATCACAACCGCCGTGCAAACCGCGATCAGTCAGCTTGGCGCGCCCGCTTGGGCCATCGCCAACGCAGGCCTTGCAGAACCGGGCGCGTTCCTGACCCAGCCGCTCGAGGCCCATGAGGCGCAGATGCAGACCAATTACATGGGCGCGCTCTATTTCGCTCATGCGGTTGCGCCTGCAATGGCCGCACAGGATGGCAATCCGGGGGGCAAGCTGGTCTTTGTTTCGTCTGGTGCCGCGTTCTTTGGCATCTATGGCTATAGCGCCTATGCGCCCTCGAAATTCGCCCTGCGCGGGCTGGCAGAGGTGTTGCGCGTCGAACTCAAACCCCATGACATATCCGTGACACTGGCCTATCCGCCCGACACGCAGACCCCCATGCTGGCCGCCGAAGAGGCCAGCAAACCCGCCGTCACAAAGGAAATCACGGCCAGCGGCGGCGTCTGGAGCGCGGCGGACGTGGCGCAGCTGATCGTCAAACGCGCCGCCAAAGGGCGCTTTACCGTCGCCCCCGGCGCTCAGATGCGCGCATTGCTGGCCCTGCACTCGATCCTCGCCCCGGCCCTGCGGTTTTGGCAAGGCACCATCGTGCGCAAACATACCCGCTAAGCCATGACCCTGACCACAGCCCCCCTTGCTATCACTTGTTTCGCTTTACTTGCAGCGGGTTATGCGCTGTTCTTCATACTCGCCCGCCAGCCCCGCCTTGCGCCCGTCATCCGCGAGGCATGGCCGATTCTGCACATCGAGACCCTGATCGTCACCGTTGTGGCCGGATCAATCTGGATCGGCGGTTGGGTGCTTACGGCGGTGCTGCTGGCCCATGCGATCCGGGTCGGGTTCGAGGTCACCAAGGTCACCGCCCTGCGCGGCGTGACCCCGCCACCGCTTGTCGTCGGTCTGGGCATCGCGGCGTTCAGTGGTTTGGCCGCGCTGCTGCCTCTGACCCTGATCTGCGCGCTGGGACTTGCGGGCGTGATCCTGTGTCTTGGCGTTTTGAAATTCGGTTCTCTGCATCCGAAATCCCGCTATTCCATCGCACTGGACGTTCTGGCCTTTCCGCTGTTGCCGCTGATCGTCTTTACCGCCGCCGGGATGCAAGGCAGCGTTGGGGTCTGGCTGTTGCTGGCCTTCATCCTTGTGGAAACCTTTGACAGCTATGCGCTTTTGGGCGGCAAGCTGTTTGGTAAAAGGCTGGCCTTTCCGCTGCTCAGCCCCAAGAAGACCATCGAGGGGCTGGTGATCGGCGCGGCCATGTTGATGCTTACCGCCGCCGGACTGGGGGCGCTTCTGGGCGATATCCCAATCTGGACCAGCGCCGCCATCGCCTTGTTCACAGGCGCGCTGACCCTGACCGGAGACCTCGCTGCCTCGCGCCTCAAACGCGCTAGCGGAGTCAAGGATTTCCCGGTTGTCCTGCCCCATCAGGGAGGCCTGCTGGACACCACTGACGCATGGATCGCCACTGCGGCGGGGCTGATCGCGCTGGCCGCCTTCACCGGCTTGGCCTGACCGGGCGCACGCATGGCGCAAACCTGTTTGAACCTTGCCCCGCTTCGCCGCAAACTGCCCACAATGCAAAGCCCCCGTCATAAGGCCCAAAGATGAGAGCCAACCCGATGAGCCGCCTGCTGGGCAAGCGGACCCTGCGCACGGTGCTGGGTCTGCTGGTGCTGATCGAGGCGATTTTCATGGCCGAAAGCTTTACCACGCTGATGGAAACCGTGGTGCGCAATGGCGGCAGCGTCTGGGATCTGGCGTTGCTGCTGTCCCTGAAAACGCCCGAAGTGATTGATTTTGCCCTGCCGCTGGCGCTGCTGATCGGGATCTATTTCGCCATTATCGGCGCGCGCGAAGAGAACGAGCTGATCGTCTGCGCCGCCGCTGGCGTGTCCTGGACCGCCATCCCGCGCTTTGCCCTGCTGCTGGGTCTGGTCGGTTTCGTGGCCAGCATCGTGGTGGCGGGCTATCTGACGCCAGCGGCCAAATACACCCAGCGCATCGCAACGCATTATCTGGAATCAAAGCGCATCATCGCCGAGATCACCGATCCTTCTCCCAAAAACACCATTCGCCAGATTGATGGCCGCACGATCATCGCCACGCCCCCCGACACAGAGACGGCGGTGCGGGGCAATCTGTTGATCTTTGAACCCGACCGGGGCGATGGCTGGCGCGTCAGTCAGGCCGATGACTGGACCGTGCAAGAGGGCGAGGACGGGGCCTATGTGGTCGTGCTCAAAAGCTTTCGCGATTATGCCGGGCGCAGTATCGATCCGGCGAGGGATCTGGACGATAGCGGGGCCAGTAATGGGGCCAGAGATGAGGCCCGAGATGGAACCAGTAGTGGCTTGGGCGAAACCGATGGCAGCCTGCGCCGCCAGCTTCAGATGATGCGAATGACCGTGAACAACCTCTCGCTGGATTTCGAGCTTGAGGGGCTGATCAAGGCTGTCGATCTGGCGCGCTCTGATAGCGAGCGTGTGCTGATCGGGACGGCTGTTCTGCGCCAGATGTTCGCCGCGCAACCCGACGCAGCCCCGCTTAACCGCCGCTTTGGCGAGATGATCGGGCGCGCCCTGCTGTGTCCCTTCGCCGCCCTTCTGGCGGTGGCGGCGGCGGCGTTTTCCGGCAAGGCCTGGGGGCGGTTTCTGGCGCTGCCCGGCGCGGTCATTCTGGTGATGAGCGCGGATATCGCCGCGCGCACGGTGTTGGGTGATGCCACAGCGGGCGGCGTTGCGGCGTTCTGGGGCACAAGCGGCGCGATGGCCCTCGCCCTTTTGGCAGTACCGCTGATCTATATCCTCAAACGGCGCGAGACGATGATCGCCCCGGAACGGGGGCGCGGATGACCCGCCTCAATGCGCTGCAATCCGCACTTTTCGGGATCGCCACGCGCCGCGCGGTGGTCGATTACCTGCGTATGGTGGCGTTGATCCTGTTTATCCTGATCGCGATTGCCTGGACGATTGATCTGGCACAGTACCTGCCCCGGATCCGCGAAAAAGCCACAGCAGAGGGTACCCCCCTGTGGCAGATCCTCTTGCCCTATCTGACCTATCGCAGCGCCGACATGGTCGCGCGGATGCTGGCGATGGCCTGTTTCTTTGGCGTGTTTCTGGCCGAGATCGCCCGGCGCATCCGGCTGGAAACCGTTATTCTTACCGCTGCGGGGGCTGGCCCGGCCCGGATGCTGAGTGCGGTGCTGATCTTTGGACTGATGATGGGCGCGCTTAATCATATGCTGGAAACCCGCTGGCGACCTGCCGCTGTCAGCGCGCAGGTGCAACTGGGCCTTGGGGCCTATGCGGGGCGGTTTCGCACCGTCTGGATCAATGAATATGCGTGGTTCATGAGCCCGGATATGGCGATCCGGGCGCAGGTCTTGCGGGCCGATCCTCCGGCCCTGCGCGATGTGCTGATCTTCACCGGGCTGCGAGAGCCGCGGCTCACCGATATCTATGCGGTGGACCATGTGCGCCCGGCAGAGCGGCCAAAGGACTGGTATCTGGAGGGGGTCGAACAATGGGACGCGGGCGCAGGCCGCGCCACCAGCCAAGGGGTCGACGATCTGATCCTGAGTCTTGACCTGACACCCGAAGAGCTGATCCATTACGGCGTTCCCGGCTTTTACCTGCCGACAGCGCCATTGTATCAACTGGCCAGCGTGCAGGATCCCGTGACCTCGACCGGTGCACAGGTGGCGCTGTGGCGGCGGCGCACCGTCTGGATGCTGCCCGGTGCCTTGGCCCTGCTTGCCGTCTGCCTGTCGCATCTGGGATATTCCGGGCGACAGGCGCAATACGCCAAACTGATCGCGCTGGCCGTGCTTGGCTACGCCGCCGTGGTGTCGATCAAAGTCCTCTGGGCGGTCGGAGAGTTGGGTGGCCTCGCCCCTTGGCTGGCGGCCAGCGGCTCTGGCCTCGCCATCCTTGCCCTCAGCGCGGTCTTGGTCTGGCGAAAGATATGACGCCGATGCTGCAATCGCTGCTTACTGACTGGGCTGGCGAAACGGCTGGTAAACTGGGATCAGATATGCGTTCGTAAGTCATCTTGGCCCAAAACGACCCGCCAAAAGACATTTCAAGAGGATAATCCATGTTCAAATCGATTCCTTTGCGGGCCATTTGTGCCGCCCTGACCTTTTCCATCGCTTCACCCAGTGACGCACAGCAGGCCGGATACACCGTCACGACCCCCAGCGCAGTCATCGAGATCGGGGTCTCGATGGCGGTGACGGTGACCCTTGGGACGCCGTTTTCCGAGTTGTCGATCGCCAATCCAGAGATTGCCGATATTTCGTCCCTGTCAGAGACCCAGCTGTATCTCTTGGGCAAGACCATAGGCAAAACGACCCTGACCGTGATGCGAGAGCAGCAGGACGTCTTTGACGTGACCGACTACACGATTGTGGTCTTTCGCGAAATCACGCCCTTACAAACCTTTCTGGCCGGGGCCGCACCCAGCGTCGATCTGAGCCGCGACGGGGTTACCGTGACGGCCAAGGGCTGTGTTGACACTCCGCGCGCCGCTGCTGCGGCGGAGCGTGTGACCCGTGAGCTGGAAACCTGGGGCTATGTGACCCTCGCCGATATCGGGGCCTGCTGAGGTCCATGGTGTTATGACCCGACTCTCTTGACCCAACGCTCTTGACCAAAATCTCTTGACCACAATCTCTCGGCCCCCAAGCCTGCTCCTCTGTGGCGGGGGGGGACAGGCCGGAAGATCAGCACATCCAAGGTCACATCTTATAACCGCGCCTGCCGCGCTGCGGCCACCTTGGGGGCCACCTCTGCCTCGGCGCGGGCCAGCATCTGTTCGTCATCCACCTCGGCCCATGGCAGATCCGGGATCAACATGCATTCCATCGGCATCGCCTTGAGCAATTCCACAAGCCCCGCCTCGTAATGCTCTGCCGGATCACGCGCCAGAACTGCCTGCGCGGCCTCTCGCATCAGGGGCAAGGCCTCTGCCGTCAGCCCGGAAATCCCGACCATTTCGCCAAAAGGCGTGTCGGCCTGTGCCGCGCGGTTCTTTGAAATCAGCCGCATATGCGGTGCGCCGTCTGTCGCCGGATCTGTCCAGACATAGACCTCGTCCCCCGCGCCCGTCGGCCCGGACACCACAAAGCGGTTCCGGGTTCCGTCAATCGGATCAAGGGCTTGCGGGGCATAGATCAAGTCGCTTTCCAGAATGGCAATCGGCCCCTCTACATGCTCCAGCGCCGTGACAAGCGTGCGCAGGCTGCCGGTCGTGGCGTAGATCGGGTTGTGGATCAACTCGACGTCACTGTCGCCAAAGACCGCCTCGTATTGCTCTGCCAGATGCCCGGTCACCAGTACGATGCGCGCCGCCCCCCAGTGGCGCAGCGAGGCTACCGATTGCTCTGTCAGGCGCGCGCCGCCAAGGGTCAAAAGCCCCTTTGGCGTCAACTGACCCCGAGGCCCCATCCGCACGCCCAGCCCTGCCGCCAGAATAACCGCTGTGATACCTGACATGAATTCTCCAAAATCGACTGAAGGGTGCGTGACTCGGGCTGGTGATATGATAGGTGGGGGCTGGCTTCAAGCTAGGGATTGCCGCCATGACCACCCCGAGAAACGCACCGATAGACGAACGGGCAGACGCACCGCCAGACCAGCCCACAGACGGTCCGCGCAAGACGATGACCATGGCCCGGATTGCTGATGATGCCTGCGGCGCGCGCCTGTGGGACGAGATGCGCAGCAGCTGGGCCATCGCCCTGTTCGCCCGCGCACCCAGCGTTCCGCTGACATGGATCTGCGCGCGCGCGGGCCTCGCCCCGATGCAGGTGACCGGCCTCGGCTTTGCTCTTGCGCTGTCCCTGCCCCTCTATGCTGCATTGTTACCCCTGACGCTGGCCGTCTGGGCCGTGGCCCTCGGCGGTTGGCTGTTTCAGGTGCTCGACTGCGTCGACGGCACCCTCGCCCGTCTTGGCAGACAGACAAGCAAACGCGGGGCGGATGCGGATTTTCTGGTGGATATGACCCAATGGGGCCTGCTTTACCTCTCGATCGGACTGCTCGCGGATCGCACCCTCGACAGTGGGCTGTTCTGGACCACCGTGGCTTGTGCCGCCGCGTGGGGCCGCCTGCTGGCCCGTGTGATCCGTGATCGACTGGCCACACCAACACCAGTCATAAGCACACCCGCCCCCTTGCGCCTGATGGAGTATCCCGCCGCCATCCTTGCCGGGATCTCTGGCCTGATCGCCTTTTTCGCGCTGCTTGGGCCATGGATCGGCGTCGGCGTGGCCTTTCTGGCGCTCTATTCCCTGCTGGATATCATCGAGGCCGCCTTGCCGCTGGCCTCTGAACCTCAATGAAAAACCCACTATGAAAATCGTCCAACTCTGCCCCTATGCGATGGATCGCCCCGGCGGCGTGCAACGCCATGTGCGCGACCTGACCACTTGGCTGACGGCCCAGGGCCACGAAACCCTGATCGTCGCGCCCCCCGCCCCCGGCGTGGCCGCGCGCCGTGAGCCCCCGCTGATCGAACTGGGCAGATCGCGCGCCTTCGGCACCCATGGCACTGGCTTCGAGCTTAGCTTTGCCCGCCCCGCCCATGTACGCGCCCTTGCGCGTGAGATAACCGACTGGGGCGCTGATCTTGTCCATATGCACACCCCATGGACCCCCCGCCTCGTGCATCAGATGTGGCGCGCGCTGCACCTGCCCACCGTCACCACCCTGCACGCCACCCTACCTGACATCAAAGGCGCAAGCCTGATCGACCGCTACATCCGGCGCGCCGCCAAATCCTATATCCTGCAAAGCGAGGCCGTCATACTGCCCTCGCGCGCGCCCCTCGAGATGCTGTCCCGCCTCGTCCCGCGCTTTGCCCCACAGATCCTGCCCCCCGCCGTCGACCTCTCTGCATGGCGCAAGGCGGGCGATCAGCGGCGCGAAGGCCACGGCCTGAACCTGCTGTTCCTCGGGCGGCTCGAGGCGCGCAAAGGCGTCGATATCCTGCTAAAGGCTTGGCCGCGCATCGTTCAGTCCCTGCCTCAGGCCCGCCTGACCATCGCGGGCGATGGCGAAATGCGCCCCATGGTCGAGGCCGCGCAAAGCCCGCGCCTGACCTATGTGGGCCGCCCCGACGATGCCAGCGCGCGTGCCCTTATGGCCAAAGCCGACCTTTTCATTGCCCCCGCGCCCTACGGCGAAAGCTATGGCCTTGTGCTGGCAGAGGCCATGTCCGCCGGCGCATTGCCCATCGCCGCCGCCAACGCCGGATATGCCTTGGTACTTACCGGCCCCGGCAAACAATTGCTGGTCCCACCGGGAAACGCCGACCTGCTGGCTGAACGTATCATCGCCCTCAGCGACGACCCGATCGCCATGGCCGACCTGCGCAACTGGGCCAAACTCAAAGCCCGCCAAAGCGATGTCGCCAATCTTGGCCCCGACTATCTGGCCCTGTACCAAAACGTCCTTGAGCCCAGATAACCCCTGCTTGGGCTACCGCTTGGGCTTGGGCTTGGGCTTCATCTTGGCCTAAATACTCACTTTTTTTTCGCCAAAGCCATCCGCAACAAAGAGCAAAGGCTGCAAATCCCTAAGCTTCTCTGCCCGCGCAGCGGGCGGAATTGTCTTGCTCATGCAGCGGCGATTTGCGCGAGGCGGTGAAATCGCCCCGGATATGGTCCCACCAATAGCCGAAATAGCTTTTGTCCGCGCGCACATTGAACACCTCCGGGGCGGTCCGCGTCAGCAGCGGCAGGCGGGTCCATGCCACATTCGGGAATGTGTGATGTTCGTTGTGATAGCCCGTGTTGAACAGGGGCAGATTGATCAGACTATAGGTCGAGCGTGACGGGGCCAGATCATCCGTCCCTTCATGTTCGCTCAACGACTGGCCAAGGTTCCAGATCCCCAGCTTGCCCAGAAACAACGACAGCGCCCACAGATGGTACAGCAGCGCCCAAGGGCCCAGCACCAGCAGCAAAGTCACATTGGACAGCAGCGACACGGCAATGAATAGACGCACCTGCCAGACAGGCGGCTTGGACGACTCTACATGGCGCGCCGGATCTTTCTGCGGCCGCCCCGAGACCCATTTGTTCAGCCGTGGCAGCACCTCATCCCCGATCAGAAACCCCAGCGGCAGCGCGTGAATGAACAGGGTCAGCCCCGTCAAAAGTCGCTGGATGTGCTTGTTATCATGGCGCAATTCCATCCGGCTTTGAAAGGCACAGATGTCTTCGTGTTCATAGTCACGCTCGTAATCCCCGATATAGGGGTGGTGACTGGTGATATGCTCGTGCTGATAGGTCAGTTGCTTGCCATAGCTGCCCAAAATCCATTCCAGCCCCAGATCAAAGGCCAGTTTCGGGCGCGGATTGCGAAAGATCAGCTTATGCGCGGTCTCATGCACCAGCGAGCCTGCCGCATGGATGCACATCTGCCCCCAGAAAAACGCCACCACAAAGATCATCCAGATCGGCGCGTCCGACAGCGCCCAGGCCATGCCCCAATGGGCCGCAAGGATTACAGGCAGCGCCAGAACCGTGCGCGGATCAGAGCCCGCCACCTCTTTCAACTCGGGATGCGCCCGGATCGCGGCGCGGCGCAGGTCATTGTGACGGCGCGCCTGCACAGAGATCCCCAGCTTGCGCTCTGGCTGCGGAAGGGAAGCGGGTGATTGGTCCATGGGTGTGATCGTCCTGTCTCGTAAAGCGAGTGCAAAGGTAGCCTAATCCCCCGCCAATGCCAGCCTGCTATGTGGTCGCGGGGCGTTCACAGGCGCAGGCTGCGGGAAACCAGTGGTCCAGACGCGCCCGCACCATTGCCTCGACGCGTGGGTTTGGCCGGTCCTCGAAACTGTCGTTCAACGTGACAGACAAGGGGTGGCGGCGCATCACCCGCTGCAATTGCAACCATGTCCACGGCGCGAAATTTTCTAACGAGACATAGCCCTGCATCTTTGCGCTGGCCGTGTCGCTGGCCTGCACCGCCGCCCCGGTTTCAATCGCCAGATGTTGAGACAGAAATTCGCAGGCCACATTATCCGCCCCGCGAAACCGCGAGGCGCGCGTGGCCGCGATCAGATCGGGATACTCGGCGCACATGGCCTGCGCCACGTCGATCTGCATCAATTGCGGCGCGTGAATGATATGACGGCGCGGTCCTTGCCCGAAACGGCGCGCCAAAGCCGCATCGCCATTGGCCAGCGACAGGTTCCACGGGCTTGAGGTCGCGGGGTTCAGCTTGTCCAACGGAGCGACCCAGCGGCGATCCAGATGCACCAGCGGGCGACCATCGGGCGCAAACATGCAGTCCGTCAGACGGGGCGACATCGCCAGCATGTCATCCTCGAAATACAGGAACCGCTGCGACAGACCGGGGATCAGGTGCAGATGGCTGACGATGGCAAAGGAATTATAGGTCGGCAGGATCGCCGGATCCATGATCTGGTCGTGATGCACCACTTCGATTTGCGGATGATCCGTATTCAGCCAGTCGGGCATCTGCGGACGGCAGGTCAGGAAAAAGATCTTTCGGATGCCGCTCAGGTTTTGGGCCACAGAGCGCAGCGAATAGCGGATGATATCCAGATTATCACGGGTGCGATTGGGATTGGTGTCCCGCTTGTCGGCGACATATGTGTTCAACTCTTCCAGATAGCCCGGAAAGCTGTCATCAACCCATGTATAAACGATATCCAGCGGCTCTGACACGGCGCGCTCCCTTTTTTCGTGCCCGTTGATGCCTGAGGGTGTAGCGAAGTTGAAGCAGGCGCGAAACAGACAAACACCCGCGCAACCGAAACGAATTTCCGTCGAAAATGCGCGCTGCTCCAAGGGGCGGCGGCGTTCTTTCCACCCGACCGGTTGCCTTTGCCGCCGCGCCGCGTCACATGTACCCGCGCATCCGCGACACAGGCCCGATCCCAACATGACCACTGGCACCCTCATCATTTCCGCCGATTTCGGCACTTCCGGGGTCAAGGTCGGGGTCGTGGGCGCCGATTTCACCCTGCTGGCCTCTACGGTAGAACCCTACCCCCTGCATCTGCCCGGCCCCAGCCGTGCCGAGCAAGCGCCAGAGGATTGGTGGAGCGCGCTGGCCCGTGGCATCGCCCGCCTGTCCCCGCAGGTGCCGGATCTGAGCCAACGCTGCGGCGCGCTGGTGTTTTGCGCCCAGATGTGCGGGCTGATCTGTGCGGACAAGAGCGGCGCGCCCCTGCGCCCTGCCCTGGTCTGGCTCGACAAACGCTCTGCCCCGCTGATGCAACGGGTGCTGGGCGGCTGGCCCAATATCTCTGGCTATGGGCTGGACAAGCTGCTGCGCTGGTTGCCCGTCGCCAATGGCGCGCCCTCGCATAACGGGATGGACCCGACCGGCAAGATGCTGTGGGTCAAAGAGAATGAACCAGAGATCTACGCCCGTTCTGACTATCTGCTGGATGTCAAGGATTGGCTGATCCACCGCGCCACGGGCGCGTTTACCACGACGGCCGACAGCGCCAATTTGACATGGTTGATGGACACCCGTCCGGGGCGCGAGGGTTGGTCTGCGAAACTGACGAAAGCCGTTGGCATTCCCGTCGAAAAACTGCCGCGCATCGTGGATGGCGGCGCGGTTGTGGGCGGTCTGACGGCAGGGGCTGCGGGGCAGTTGGGGTTACGCCGCGACACGCCCGTGATTGCAGGGGGGGGCGATGTCAGCGCCACGGCCATCGGCTCTGGCGCTGTGGGAAATGGCGCGCTGCATATCTGTATGTCCACCAGCAGTTGGGTCGCAGGCTTTTTCGACCGTCGGGTGCTCAGCATCCCGCATTCCTATGCCACGATCACCTCGTCGATCGGCTTTCGCCCCCTTCTGATCGCCACGCAGGAAAGCGCGGGCGCGGCCCTTGGCTGGCTGGCCGAAGGGTTTGACCCGCGCCAGCGCGACGCCGAAGAGGGCCTTGAGCAATTCTACGACGATCTGGGCAATTTCGAACTGGACGATCCGTTCTTCCTGCCATGGCTGGCCGGCGAACGCGT
>CALGTJ010000271.1 GCA_937901435.1 uncultured Rhodobacter sp.
ACCAGTCAAACACAGTCAAGCCACAACCCGATGGGTGATCAGCACACGCTTACAGCGCAACCCGTCCAGATCCACGCTATACCCATCTGCATTCACCGGGGCGGGCAGGGTGCGCAGACCGTATAGACCCGCGCATCCTTCAAGATGATGGGTCACATGCCCACCCACCGATCCGGGCGGCGCAATGATCGTATCGCCCGGTTTGCAGGTCGCCATAAAGGCATATAGATTGGCCATCGCACCAGAGGCGACCCGGATCTCGGCAAATTCTGCCTGAAAAATCTCGGCGCAAAGCTCGGCGGCAATAACCTCTATCTCTTCAATCGCCTCCAGCCCCATTTCGTATTTGTCACCGGGATAGCCCAGCGAGGGCCGTGTGCCGATGCCGCTGGACAGCAGGGCCTCGGCGCGCGGGTTCATCACATTGGTTGCGGGATTAAGGTTGAAACATTCGCGCTCGTGGATCTCGCGATTTTCCACGGCCAAGGCGTAGATACGATCGATGATTTGCGCCGATGTTTGAGCGGCCGTGCGCCCTGCGATCATTTGGACCAAAGCCTCGCATTAGCCCGGCACCCATGCCCTAGATGTCAACATCCGTCGATCTCCGCTTATTGAATGGGGATAGTGATGACCTGATCGTCCAGCCAAGGCAAACCGGAAAAACAGACCATCGTCCCAAACGCGCTTTCATCTTGGCAAAAATACTCAAAATACCGACCTCAAAACCGGGAAAGACATTGCTGCTTGGCCGGGGCCGCTCCGCTAGACCTTTTTGCGCGCCAGTTGATAGACGCCTTCGGGCAGGTTCAGCGCCGCGGCGAGATCGTGGATTTGCGACATCGAGAGGGTCAGCTTGATCACCTTGTCGCTCTGAGTGTCGAGTTGTTCCAGCGTCACGCAATCTTCAAAGGCGTTGATGGTGACATCCTCTTGCAGATGCACGCTGCCCTCATCCATCAGGGTGATCACGGTCGCGTCGAATTCGTGTTCTATGGTAAACATGGTGTTAGCCTAATCTGGTCAGATGGCTTTGCCCAGAGCAGAGATGACGTGCATCGTCATAATCTCCAGATCCCGACGGCCCAGATCACAAATGTCCAGATCACGAAAGCGTAGGCAAATGCGACTGGCCCTGCGCGTGGCCTCTGTTAAACTGCGGGCAGAAATACAGGGGGCCGTTCTGCTATGCGCGTCATTTTGATGATCTGTCTTGGGCTCGGCCTTGCGGGCTGTTCGACCGTTCTGGCCCCAACGCAACCTGCACCACAACCCACGCCACAGATCTCACCGGCAAGCGGGTTGTCAAGCGCCAGAGAGGCTGCAGATAACTTTGTCGCGGTGCTGGACCGGGTAGAGCCTGTGGCAGAACGTATTTGCCGCGCCGAGGCACCGGGGCTTGCCTGCGATTATCAGATCGTCGTGGATAGCCGGGTCGCGATGCCGCCCAATGCGTTTCAAACCGTGGACGAGGCCGGCCGGCCGATCATAGCTTTTACCATCGCCCTTGTGGCCGAGGCCCGCAATCAGGATGAACTGGCCTTCATTCTGGGCCATGAGGCGGCGCATCATATCGCAGGCCATTTGCCGCGCCAAAGGGACAGTGCCGTGCGCGGCGCGGTGTTGGCGGGTGTTCTGGCCAGTCTGGGGGGCGGCAACGCACAGGCGATCGAGAGCGCCCAGCGGGTCGGGGCCTCTGTCGGCGCACGCGCCTATTCCAAGGATTTCGAACTGGAGGCCGACGCGCTGGGCACCGTCATCGCGTTTCGTGCGGGCTATGATCCGATGGTCGGGGCGCAGTATTTTGCCCGCATCGAAGACCCCGGAAACCGCTTTCTTGGCACCCATCCGCCGAATGCGTCGCGCATCGAAACGGTACGGCGCACCTTGACACAATTGCGCGCAGGCGGTTGATCAGAACGCGATATCGCTGATCGCCTCGCGCCGCGCGCGGGTCACGCCGGGCAGCGCACAGAGCATTTCGAACAGCAGTCCGGCGGCAGCAACGGCAGTATTCCCGGCCAGATCATAGGGTGGAGAGACCTCGACCAGATCGCAGCCGACCAGATTCAGCCCCGCACAACCACGCACGATTTCCATCCCCTGTGGCACGGTCAGACCGCCCAGTTCCGCGGTGCCTGTGCCCGGCGCATAGGCGGGATCGAGGCTGTCGATGTCAAAGGTCAGATAGACGGGCGTGTCGCCAATCCGCGCGCGGATCTGGTCCATCAGGGGCGTCAGAGATTTGTGCCAGCAGGCCTCGGAGGGAATGACGCTCCACCCTTTGCTGCGGCCCCAATCGAAATCCTCGGGGGCATAGCCGGTGCCCCGCAGGCCGATCTGGAACACCTTGTCGTTTTGCAGGCAGCCGTCTTCATACGCGCGCCGGAAGGGACAGCCATGCGCCACCTCTTCGCCAAACATCGCCTCGTTGGTGTCGGAATGCGCATCCACATGGATTAGCGCAACAGGGCCATGTTTCGCCTTGATCGCCTTGAGGATCGGCCATGTCAGCGTGTGATCGCCGCCCAACGTCAGGGGGATCACGTCATGGGTCAGGACGTCGTTATAGAAACTTTCGATGATCTTCACCGACTTCTTCAGATCAAAGGTATTGATCGGCACATCGCCAATATCGGCCACTTGCAGACTGTCAAAAGGCGCGGCCCCGGTGGCCATATTATAGGGCCGCAACATCCGGCTTTCATCGCGGATCTGTCGGGGACCCAGCCGGGTGCCGGGACGGTTGGAGGCGCCGATATCCATGGGAATCCCGATAAAACAGGCGTCCAGCCCGGCGGCTGTGGCCTGCGTAGGCAGGCGCATCATCGTGGCAGGCCCGCCAAAGCGCGGCATGGTATTGCCGCCAAGCGGTTGGTTGAGGTCGGTCATCTCGCTCTCCAAATCAGGCACCTTTTTCCCGCAGCCATGCGGTGATGATCTCGCGGTGCCGCGCACCGGAATAAGACGGGAAATGCCCGCCATGGACAAGGCGCACGGGCAGATCCAGCAGGCGTTTCATACTGTCGACGTATTGCTGCATCTCAATCGGATCATCGCTTTCGATCAAGGGTCCGTCATAGACGATATCGCCAGAGATCAGCATGCCGCTCGCCGCCTCGAACAGGGCAATCCCGCCGGGGCTGTGGCCGGGTGTGTGGATCACCTCAAAATGGCGATCGCCAAGGTCGATGACATCGTGATCCTCTAGGATCCGCGTGGCGGGGGCGGATTTGACCGCGTAAGTGGCGGATTCATAAGGGATTGGTGGCAGGGTGGTAAAGATTTCGTCCGTCACATACTGATCGGCATAGGTGTTTTCGCGTGTCGGCGCGGCCAGCAGATCGGCCTCGGCCGAATGGCAGAGGCGGCAGGGAAATTCGTGGTGCGTGCCGATGTGGTCGAAATGCGTGTGGCTGGCGACCGCATCCAGCGCGCGTTCGGTGACCAAAGGCACCCATTCGCGCAACGACAGTACGCCCATGCCACTATCAACCAACATATCACGATCCCGCCCACGCACATGCCAAATGTTACAGCGATAGAATTCCTTGATATGGGGCTCGTCGATCCATGTGACGCCGTCTGACAGCTTGCGAACACGATACCAGTCTTGGGGGCGGGCGTGGGTCATTCGGGCATCTCCAGCAGGACGGGGTTGGACGCAAAGAGCGGCACGGTCGCGCCCGGTTCTGGCAGGGCGCCAATGGGAAGATGCGCCACATAGGTCGTTTCGGCAATGCGGAAATGACACCGATGATAGGTGCCAAAAAATGCAGAGCTTTCCAGAGTGGCGTCTCCCAGCGCGATCTCTCCGCTCAGACCAATGTTTTCGGGGCGCACACAGGCTGCGGTGGTGCCAGATGCCTTGGCCAGAGTGTTTGGCAGCCGGTTGATATCGCCCATGAAATTCGCGGAAAACAGCGTCTTGGGGCGCAGATAGACGTCCTCTGGGCGTCCCTGATCCTCAATCTGGCCTGCGTTCATCACGACGATGCGGTCTGCGATGGCCATGGCTTCCTCTTGGTCGTGGGTGACGTGGATAAAGGTGGTGCCGACCTTGCGCTGGATCGCCTTCAACTCTTCCTGCATCTGACGGCGCAGGTTCAGATCCAGTGCGCCAAGTGGTTCGTCCAGCAGCAGCACTTCGGGCTCTACCGCCAAAGCACGGGCCAGAGCAACGCGCTGGCGTTGACCGCCGGACAATTCATGGGGCTTTGCGCGCGCTTTATCCAGCAGGCCGACCAGATCCAGCATTTCGTCAGCGCGGGCGTTGCGTTTTGCCTTGCTCTGACGCTTCATCCGCAGGCCAAAGCCAACGTTGTCGCGCAAGGACATATGCGGAAAAAGGGCGTAATCCTGAAACATCGTCGTGGTGGGACGATCCTTTGGCGCAACGCCCGCCATGTCCTGCCCGCCGATTTTCACGGTCCCGCTGCGCGGTTCCAGAAACCCGCCGAGGATGAACAGCAAGGTGGATTTGCCACAGCCCGAGGGGCCCAGCAGCACAACAAACTCTCCGGCGTCGAAGGACAGGGTGATGTCGCGCAGGGCGTCAAAATCGCCAAAACGGTGGTTTACGCCCTCAAGGGTCACATCGGCGGTCATGCGCGCGGCTTTCTGAAAACGGTGAATTCCAGCAGGAACAGGATTGCGATTGACACAAGAAACACCAGCGATCCGATGGCATTGGTGGCGGGCGACAGGCCGGATCGCAGCATGGACCAGATCTCGACCGGTAACGTGACGTCAAAGCGGGTGAGCAGAAAGGCGATAATAAACTCGTCCCAGCTAAAGGTGACTGACAGGAAATAGGCCGCCAGCAGGGCGGGTTTCAACATGGGGGCTGTGACGAGGAACAGCACCTGCACCTCGCCCGCGCCAAGATCGCGCGCGGCGCGTTCGGCGTTTTTCTGGTGATCGCCCATCGAGGCAAAGAGGATCGCAAAACAAAGCGGGACGTTGATGACCACATGGCCTACGCCCGTGGTCCAGAGTGAGGGTCGAAAGCCCAAGTCGTTGAACATGCTTAGCAAACCAAGCGCAATGATCAGATAGCTAACCGTCATCGGCGCAATCAGTAGACCGCGCATCAGGACAGAACCGGGCAGGCGGATGCGCGCCAGTCCTTGAGCGGCAAAAAAGCCAAGCAACAGGGCGACGGCTGCCGAGACCAGCGCGACCAGAAGTGAATTGGTCAGCGCCTCCATCAGCCCCCGGTCGTTGAGGACTTGGGTGTACCATTTCAGCGACGGCCCGTTGAAGGGCGGAACGGGCAGGCGGCTGTCCTGAAACGAGAACAGGACCAAGACCACCACGGGCAGAAAGATAAACGTGAAAATCGCGCCGATATAGATCCAAGAGAGCGCGCGCATCAGACGCGCTCCATCTTGAGCCAGCGGGCGCTCAGCGCATAAGCGACCGTCACCAGCGCCATCAGCACCACCGACAGGGCCGAGGCCATGGGGAAATCGCCGCGCCGCCCCAGTTGCAACATGATCAGTTGCGGCATGGTCAACTCGTTATTGCCACCGAGGATCTGTGGGGTGATGTAGTCGCCGATGCACAAAACAAAGGTCAGGAAAGCCCCGGTCATGATGCCGGGCAGCGTCAGCGGCAGGATGACAAGGCGAAAGGTGTTCCAGCCGTTTGCCCCCAGATCTGCCGCGGCGCGGGCGTAATTGGGCGATAGCTGGATCAGGTTGGAATAGATCGTCAGGGTCAGCAGCATCACAAAGAAATGCACGAACCCGATGACAGTGGCGGCGCGGGTTGCCATGATCTGGATCGGCGCGTCTAATATGCCAATCCCGATAAGCCCCTGCATCAAAACACCATTTTGCCCCAAAACCAGCGCCCAAGCGTAAGAGCGTACCACATAAGACGTCCAGAACGGCAATACCGCCAGCATGATGGCAAGGCGTTGATACCGGGGCGGAACGCGGGTGGCGATGATCCACGCCAAAGGCCATGCCAGCACGACAGAGATCACCGTGACCACCAGTGTGATTTCCAGCGAGACGCGGATGCCTTTGAGCAGGGAAGGTTCGGTGAAGATCTTGATGTAATTACCAAAATCATAGCCTTGCACGACCGTGCGCCCCTCTAGATGGGCGAGGCTAAGCAGGATCATCGCGGCAAAAGGCAGGATGAAAAAGGCGCAAGTCCATAGCAGAGCCGGGGCCACGAACCCGAAGGCGCGGCGTTTGTCTGTGGTCTCGATGCTCATTCAGGGGCCTTCAGGTGTCTGGTCAATGTCCGGGTCCGACGCAGTTGTCAGACCCGGAACGACTTGTTATTGCTGCAACATATCTGTCCAAAGATCTTGCATGGACAGATCAAGATCCGCGTCGGGCACAGGATACAACTGGGTGCGGGCGATGTAATCCCCCTGCTGATCCCAGCGCAGTGCAGCTTTTTCCGCATCTGTCAAAACACCGCCTGCAAGACTGTTGGCGGGCATCCCCCAATAGCAGGACGAGGTGGCAAGACGCGCCTGACCCTCGGGGCTGGTGATGTATTTCACAAACTCTACGGCCATGTCTTTATTGCCAGAATCCTCTAGCACCGCGATAGATTGCGACCAGCGTAGCGCACCCTCTGCCGGCACGGTCCAGTCCAACTCGGGGCTTTCCGCACTGAGCACGGCTGTCACCCACTCGCCGCCGCCGATCAGAATGTCGACCTCGCCCGTGGCAAGCGCGGTTTGGCTGGCGACCACATCGCTGACCTGCAAAGATGCGGCCTTGAGCCCATAAGCCCGCGCGCGCAGCGCCTCTAGTGCCGTTGCATCGAGATCAGCGGTCGCCACGCCTTGTTCCAGACCGATCAGACCCAGCAGGGGCAGGTAGTAATCATAGATCGCGATGCGCCCGTCATATTTGCCCGACCACAGGCTGCTCATATCCTCCATATCGGCGGGATCGACCTTGGTCTTGTTGTAGGCGATTGTGTTGTAACCAAATTTCTCAGTCACCGCATAGGTGATCCCGTCGCGGGTGTTGTTCTCTGCCATCACCAGATCGGGGAAAAAGTCAGCTGTTGCCAGTTCATCGGCAGGTAGCGCAGCCAGCAAGCCCTGATCAACAGCGCGACCCACATCGACGCCATCGATCACCATCACATCCCAGTCGCCGGGGCGCGATTGATCGAGGATCGCAAGGCCTGCGGCGGTGCCCTCGTATTCCTTGACGTTGACCTTCACATCAAAGGCTTTTTCAAAGGGCTCCAGCAAAGCCGGGTCGGTGTGATCACACCAGACGAGCGCGTTAAGCTCGCCCTCGGCCAGAACGGCGGTCGCAGACAAAAGCATCGCAGTCGTGGCCACAAGGCTAGTCTTGGAAATCGTCATCATGTCTCTCCTCTTCCCTGCGGCGTCCAACAGGCACGGTGCCGCGTTAACAGACCAGGATTAACGCGAAAATCCCGGCAGGGTGCAATGGGGCGCGGGGTGTGTTTTGGCGAGTTTGGGACAAAGCCGATTGTTTTTTAGCGCATCGCTCAAATTTTAGACGTCAGTCCAAGTGAACCTTCGCCCAGAACGAGGCTTTGCGGTCGTGTCGGGTGCGAAGATGCGCCAGATAGGCCTCGTGGCTGCCAAATTGCCCGTAGTCTGCGATCTCGACATCTGCCGTCTGACAATCGCGCAGGTGATCGGCAGCGTGACCATAGCGAGAGGTGCGGGCCTTTGCCAAAGCATAGTCGATCATCGCGCGCCATAGCAGAACAGCGGCAAGCGGGTGACGGTCGCGCAAAGCCTCTGCGGCGGGGGTGAAGATCTGGTAAAGATCGCCGTTCAACTCTTGTTGGCGCGACTGGATCAGCTTGGCCGCACTGGCCAGATCGGGCCAGTCGAGGAAAAAGCCAAGCGCGGTGGGCAAATCGGCAAGGGCAAGCGCGTGGTTGCGGGCGCGGTCTTCGGCCTCGATATCCTCGAAATCGGGCAGGAGTTTCAGAAACGCCCGCAAATAATCGCCGTTCAGGGTCTCGCAAAACCGCGCCCAGCGATGGGTTTGCGCCTCTTGCACTCGGTCCAAAGCCAGAAGGCAGGCGATATAGGCCGCGTCCCACGCGTCGCGGCCATAGTCGCGGCTGTCCTGTTGCACCCCTTGCAAAAGGGCCAGAGCCTCTGTTGCCTTGCCCTCTGCCAGATACAGTTGCGCCACCTCGGCGGCAATGTCGGGGCGTTCAAGGTCCTGCGCCGAATACTGCGCGATATAGGCGCTGGTGTCCCCTTCTGCCTCTGCAATCTCTTGGCGCAGGCGCTTGATAAGGCGCGATTTTTGCTTGGAAAGATAGTTGCCGCCGCCGCGCAGATCGCGCAAGAACCGCAAGGCTTCGTGGTCTTTCTCTGCCTCTGGTGGGGCGGCCTCATAGGCGTCGATCTGCCCTTTCAGATGGGCAAAGCCCGCCTCGCCGAGGGCAGGGGCGACAAGACCGATCACTCCGTCGAATTCGCCATAGCCATTGTCCCGCACAGCGCCCCAGACCTGCGACGCAAGGGTCAAAGGGTCCAAAACAGCCTGCCCGGACATCTCACCAAGCTGCGCCAGAGCCTCGCGAAACACATCGCCCACCTCGCCGCGACTGTCATCTGTTCTCTCGTAAACCGAGGGGGCAAGTTCCAGAAACTGCCACAGCAGATCAAACGCCAGCGTGGCGTCCTCCGGCGCGATCTTGTCGGTGATCATATCTGCCTGGGTGCGCAAATCCTTGATCAACGCCTTGCGCCTGCGCCAGCCCACGAAACTGGTCGAACGGCGCAGTGACACCAACCGCTTGCGCACATCTCGCCCCAATTCGGCGGGGCCAAGGTCATGGCTTAGTTCCAGCCGCAAACGACGCTTGATCTCGGCGCTGCCCGCACTGACCTCTAACAAAAGATCCGCAAGACGGTCTGCGCCGAGTGCGCTGAGATTGGATTTGTTCAGGGTCTTCTTTGACATGGCGGCAGAGTGCCATTGCAGAGGGACAAGGGAAAGGGCTTAGTTCCAGTCCAGAACCACCTTGCCCGAGGTGCCAGAGCGCATCGCGGCAAATCCCGCCTCAAACTCATCGACGCCAAAGCGGTGGGTGATGACCTTGGACACATCCAGCCCGTTTTGCAGCATGGCGATCATCTTGTACCACGTCTCAAAGATTTCGCGGCCATAGACGCCCTTGATCGTGATCGCCTTGAACACGATGCTGGACCAATCCACAGGCGATTTGCCCGGCGGAATGCCCAGCATGGCGATGCGCCCGCCCATGGTCATGGCGGCGATCATCTGGTCCAAGGCGCTCTGATTCCCCGACATTTCGAGGCCAACATCAAAGCCTTGCTTCATCTTCAGGCGCGGAATGACGGCCTGCAGATCCTCTTGTGCCACATTCACCGGGATCACATCGGCGACCTTTGCGGCAAGGTCCAGCCGCGCGGGGTTGATGTCCGTGATCACCACATGACGCGCGCCCACGTGCCGCGCGACAGCGGCGGCCATGATGCCAATCGGGCCTGCGCCGGTGATCAGAACATCCTCGCCCACCAGATCAAAACTGAGCGCGGTATGTACCGCGTTGCCCAATGGGTCGAGGATCGCGCCGATATCGTCGCTGATCTCATCGGGCAGGGGCACCACGTTGAAGGCGGGCAGGCGCAGATATTGCGCAAAAGCGCCCTGTTCATTGACGCCAATGCCGCGCGTGGCCGGGTCCAGATGAAACTTGCCCGCGCGCGATTGGCGAGAGGTCTTGCCTATCAGGTGGCCCTCGCCACTGCACCTTTGCCCAATCTGCAAATCGGTGACGTCGCGGCCGAGTTCAACGATCTCTCCGGCGAATTCATGGCCTGTGATCAGGGGTACAGGCACCGTGCGCGCGGCCCAGTCATCCCAGTTCCAGATATGAATGTCGGTGCCACAAATGCCCGTCTTGTTGATCTTGATCAAAACATCATCGGGGCCGATTTCCGGCACGGGCGCGTGATGCGCCCAAAGGCCTGCGCGCGGGTAGAGCTTGGCCAAGGCCTTCATTTCATTGCTCATGTGATCACTCCGCAGGTCTTTCCCGCATGTTCGAAAGCCTCCAGTGCCCGGTCCAGATCGGCGCGGGTCAGCGCGGCGTTCATCTGCGTGCGGATACGGGCCTGTCCGCGTGGCACGACGGGAAAGAAAAAGCCGCTGACATAGATGCCCTGTTCGAACAGGTTCGCGGCCATATCCTGCGCCAGATCCGCCTCGCCCAGCATAACAGGGACGATGGGGTGTTCGCCGGGCAAGAGCCGGAACCCAAGGCGTTCCAGTCCCGCCCGCCAATACCGCGTATTTTCAAACAGTTGCGCACGTAGGTCATCGCCTTGTTCCACAAGCACCAGCGCCTTTATCCCGGCGGCGACGATGGCGGGCGGCAGCGAGTTGGAAAACAGATAGGGCCGCGCGCGCTGGCGCAGCAGGTCGATCACGGGCTGCGGCCCGGCGATGTAGCCGCCAATCCCACCGCCCAAAGCCTTGCCAAGTGTCCCGGTCAGAATATCGACCTGTACCCCCGCATGGGCCGGTGTGCCCGCGCCCTTTGGCCCCATGAATCCGGTGGCGTGGCAGTCATCAACCATGACCATCGCGTCGTACTTCTCTGCCAAGGCTTTGATTTCGGGCAGTTTTGCCAGAAAGCCGTCCATGCTGAACACACCGTCCGTGGCAATCAAGATAAAGCGTGCGCCATCCGTTCGGGCCTGTTGCAACTGGCGTTGAAGGTCGGCCATGTCAGAGTTGGCGTAGCGATAGCGTTTGGCCTTGCACAGGCGAATGCCGTCGATGATCGAGGCGTGGTTCAGCGCGTCCGAAATCACTGCATCCTCTGGCCCCAAAAGGGGTTCGAAAAGCCCGCCGTTGGCGTCGAAACAAGCGGCGAAGAGGATAGAATCATCATGTCCAAGAAAGCGGGCCAGCTTTTGTTCAAGGGTGCGGTGTAAATCTTGGGTGCCGCAGATAAAGCGGACAGAGGCCATGCCAAAGCCATGGCTGTCCATCGCCGTGTTAGCCGCGTCGATAAGGGCCGGATGGTTGGCGAGGCCTAAATAGTTGTTTGCGCACAGGTTTATGACTTTTTGGTCGCCGACCTCGACCGTTGCGCCCTGAGCGGATGTGATCAATCGCTCGTGCTTGGTCATCCCGTCCCGATCGATCTGCCCGAGCGTCTCTGAAATATGGGTCAGAAAGGCTTTGCTCATGAGGACGTTTCCTTTGCACTTTGGTTTGGGTCATATTTTTCTACCATAGCGGAGGAAATTCCGAAATACAGGAAATCAGGCAGGTTGAAAAATTTCCGTGATGTTGGATGCAGACGCTGTGTCAGGCCTCTTGAACGATCAGGAAGGCCCGCGCCGGACCAGAGATCGTTGCGATGGAATGGGGGACATCGGCGCTATAACGGGCGGTATCCCCCTGCGTCAAAATCTGTTTTGCGCTGCCACTGGTGACCTCGATAGCGCCCTCTATCACCGTCACCATTTCCCGCGCGCCGCGCCGATGCGGGCGACTGTCCAGACGCCCTGTCTTGCCCAGAATCAATTCGTAGACCTCATGATGACCGGCCGCTTCAGGCGCCGACAGGATGCGAATAGTACAACCCTGACCGAGATTTTCAATGCTCGGCACAGAGTCATCGCGCAAAACCTGTATCGCAGGGGCTGTGTCTGGCACTTCTAGTAAACCCGCGAAATCGACCTGCAACGCGCGGGTCAGGTTCCACAGGGTCGCAATCGTCGGGCTGGATTCTCCGCGTTCAATTTGGCTGACCATGGATCGGGACACGCCGGAAAGCTTTGCAACAGATTCCAGCGACAGGCCCTGCTTTCGCCGCGCCTGCTTGAGGCGGGTTGGCAATTGCGCCAGGATCGTATGTGCAGATTCCGTCATCACGGATTAATACGTCAATCCGCATATTGGGTCCAGCCTGATTTAGGTTGGCTGGTGCGACTGAAGCCCATCTATCCTGATTTGCCCAAGCCCGTACAGTTAGCGCGGATCTCACAAAGTGTTTCCACCTCCGGCCTAATCGTTAGCATATGCTTAACCAACCTGCGGTCATGGTGAATCTTATTTGATTGTCGGTCAAAAAACGCCGACACTCTTTCGGGCTGGATTTGAGCATTTTGTTTGACCAGACCCTTGTATATTGGTGGACCCATGTGGCGCGCGCGGTCTCTTTTTGCGGGAATTCTGATCGCAGTAATTGGATCGGTTTTGGACGCAACAACGTGGACGGTACGCCCGGTACCGCGTCCAGAACCGTCGGTGTATTCCGGCGAGATCATCCGACCCATGCGGCGCCCCGGATCCAAGTTGCCGGAGGAGGGAGCAAATGAGAGCCCAGAGGTGGACGTCGCAGTGATCCCCGTTGCGCGGCCATTGGCGGATGCCGTTGCACCGCCGTCAGAGGCAGAACTGCCCGAACCCGTGGTTGCCACCTCGCCAGAAATAGAGCGCATTGAATCCAATGCCTTGGCGGAAAATGACACTGAGTCAGTGGACGCTCCGTCAGCGGAAAACGCCGCGATTGACGTGGTGCCCGAGGCAGGTGGAAACGAGGTTCTTTCATCCGTGCCGGACCTTGCAGGCGGCCCGGTGTTTTTTCGCCCCGTGCTGCGTCCGGAACTGGGTGAAGTGACGACACCAGAGCCCGACGTTAACCCCGCGAATACCCTCGTTTCCTCTCTTCGCCCCAAACTGCGCCCGGCCTCATTGGTGGTCAGGGTCGCCGCCGCACCGTTAAAACCCGCCATTTCTGATCCGACACCCGGCCAGACTCGTGTCGCAAAGCCGGTTCCGGTGCCACAACCGGCCGTAAAACCTAAACCAGTTGCCAAACCCGCGCCCCCCGCCGCGCCCGGCCGTCCTGCGGATGTGGTGATGGTGGGGGATAGTATCACTGCTGGTGGGCGCTGGGCGTCACGGTTTCCTGATGTGACCATCGTGAACCGGGGGATTTCGGGTGATACGGGGCTAAAGATTCTGGCCCGCATGGAAGGAATTCTTGCCACGCGTCCAAAAACTGCTCTCGTGATGTTCGGGATCAACGACATTTACAACGGCGTTCCTGTCGAGCGTATTTTGCAGCGTTACGACCAAATCATCTCGATTCTTCAGGGGCAAAAGATCAAAGTTGTGATCCAATCTACCCTTGCTTGTAGTGGGCATGTTTGTGGTGAAAAGCTAAATAAAGTCTATGCGTTGAACACGGGCCTTTCAAAAATGGCCAAGAGCCGCCGCCTGAAATATGTGGATATAAACAAAGGTTTATCAGATAGGAACGGGCTTAGGCGTGACTTTAGCAGTGACGGGATTCATTTGAATAAAAGTGGCAATGCTACGTGGTACGCAATGCTGCGACCACATATCAAGGGCTAGAGATGTGCGGCCGTTAACCAGACCGTAAGTGTGCTGTGTCAGGGTGCATCGCATGTTGCAATTTTTGATGCTCTTGCTTCCTGCTTTGATCCCCTCGTGGCGTTTTTTCGAGACCATAGAGGCGTCTCCACGCGTCCAATGGGCCGGTCTTGCACGGGGTGATACCGTTGGTTTGAACTGGCAAGAGTATCGCCCGCAGCCGCAGAGAGTATCGATTTATGCCATGTTTTGGCGCCTGTTCTGGAATCCAGCACGCAACGACGGGCTTTACATGGTCAGCCTTGCCGAACGGCTGACCCTTGCGCCTGACACGCACAATATTGGGGAAATCTTTCGTCTGATTTCTGCGGACCTTCCTTCGGACGCAGCGCCGATGCTTCAATTTCGTTTGGTTTTCGTCCATCGCGATACGGTCGGCCTGTCCAATGATCTGGTTCAGGAGGTAACTTACCTTTCTCGCCCGCGTCCAAGGGATAGAATTCCTTGAGCCTAGAAGACGCTTTTCGTGCCACCGAAATTCTCTTGGCGCTGGCCTTTCTACAACAAAGTCTGGAACACCTCTGCGGTGCGACGCGTGACAGATGGATCTTTTTGCTGAGAACTGGGCTTTGCCTGATGCTTGTGTCGGGGATCAACAGCGCGCTGGCCTTGGCAGGGCTGGTTGGCCTGAGTGCCCTTATCGTGTGGCGGTTTCAGGGATCCTATAATGGGGGCAGCGACAGAATGGGACTGTTGATTTTGTGGTGCCTGTCTTTGGCGCAGGCAATGCCAACGGTGCTATGGCAGGAACGGGTGTTGGGGTATCTCGCCGGACAATTGATTTTGTCTTACTTCATTTCGGGGAAAGTCAAACTGACCAATCCGGCTTGGCGCAACGGACAGGCCTTAAGCGATGTGTTTGCCTTTTCCGCCTATCCGGTTAGCAAGGATTTGCGCCGACTTTCCGACTTGCCAAGGGTGCTTTGGGTGGCGTCCTGGTCTGTGATCCTGTTTGAACTCGCCTTTCCTTTGGCTCTGCTCGGCCAGAAGTTGTTGATCGTGGCGCTAATTCTGGCGGCGATCTTCCATCTGGCGAATGCTTTTCTCTTTGGGTTGAACCGCTTTTTCTGGACCTGGATTGCGGCCTATCCCTCTATCCTGTGGCTGCAGGCGCGGGTGATGTGAAGGGGATCGCAAGTGGCAAGGACTGCAGTCTGCTGAGGGCCTTACTCACCCCAATACGTTAGATGACGAATACGAAGGTGAGCCAAGATGTATTTTTGCGGTCCGGCCCGTTCAATTCAGGTCGTACAGATCCTTGACCGCATGGTCGACCCTAGCCTCGATCAGAAACGGACCGTTGCTGTTTTGAGCGTGGCTCAGCGCGCTGCCAAAGGCCTCTATGGTATTTGCAGAGGCCGCAGCAACGCCGTGACTTTGCGCCATGCTGCAAAAATCAAGGCCGTCGATGTCTATGCCGGGCACAGGCCCGCTGTTCAGGATCCTACTGAAAGAGCGCATGGCCCCATACCCCCCGTTGTTCAGAATAATCAGGGTGACCGGCAATGCGCGCTGCGCAATTGTCCAGAGGGCTTGGGTGGAATACATCGCGGACCCATCCCCGATCACGGCGATAACACGGTCAAAACGCCCGGATATCGCAATGCCTGCGGCGGCGGGCAGCGCGAAGCCCAAGCCACCGCTGGACATGGCGAAATATTCTGTATCGAGGTTGTTGGGCACCAGCGCGCGAAAGGCATCCTTGTGCGACGGAGCCTCTTCGACGAGGGCGGTGTTGGGTTTCAGGGCGGGCGCGAGCTCTGTAAAAACCTGCTCTGCGGTGAGATCGACAGATGGCTGGACGACAGGCCTTTGACGCAGCTTTTGGGCACGGCTCTTGGCCGTCGCTTTGTTCAGCAGCGCATCGATGGCCAGACCGGGCGAGCAGACCATGCTGATGGCCGCATGGGCGCTGGCGGTGGTCATCGGGTTATCGTCGATCTGATAGATCGGGGCGAGATGTGCGAAGGTCTCAAGGTCGCCGGGCACATGAAAGGCAAAAACCGGGGCGCCGATTGCGAGGATAAGATCGTGGGGTTTCAGTATATTAAACAGTGGCTTGGGCGCGGCGGGCAGGTGGCCGCCAAAGAGGGCATGGGTCTCGTCAAAGACAGAGCGGCTGGCCATGGGCGCGGTATAGGCGGTGGCCCCAAGGCGTTCGGCCAAGGTGATCACGCGAAACCGTGCCCCGTCCCGCGCGACACCGGGGCCGAGGATCAGCGCGGGGTTTTGCGCATCGGCCAATGCCGCGCAGATTTCTGCGATGGCGGCATCCGGGGGCGTGTTATCAAAATGCTGTGGCAAAATCATGGGGGCTGCGGCGGGTCTGTCCCAATCGTCAGAGGGGATAGAGACGATAACCGGCCCACGCGGGGCCTGCATCGCGATTGTATAGGCTTGCAAGATCGCCAAAGGCACATCTTCGGCGCGCGCAGGTTCGATTGCCCATTTCACATGGGGTTTGGGTAATTCCGTCGCTTGAGGTGAGCCTAGGAACGGCCGCCAAGGCAGCAATTCGCGCGCTTGTTGTCCGGCAGTGATGACCAGAGGCGTCTGATTGAGATAAGCGGTGTAGATACTGCCCATCGCGTGACCGACGCCGACGGCGGAATGCAGGTTGACAAGCGCGGCGCTGCCCGTGGCCTGCGCATAGCCGTCTGCCATCGCGACCACGCTAAGTTCTTGCAGGCCAAGCACATAATCGAAATCCTCGGGCCAACCCTGCAAAAACGGCAGTTCGGTCGAGCCGGGATTGCCAAACACCGTGGTCATCCCAAGGGCGCGCATCACATGACGCGCGGCGTCTCTGACGGTCATGGTGTCTCCTGCGCTTTGATCTGCGGTCCATAATCACTCTCGCGCGATATTTGGCAACGGTGTGCTTGCTGTTTAGGCAGTTGTGCGGCGTCTGTGCAGAATGGGGGAGTGCCGGGTTGACTCTGGCAGGGCCGCTCCTAAGCTAAGTTAACATATGTATGAAACCGGGTCTGACGGCCACTGCGCGTTGTTGGACCAGAGGGCAATCAAACAGAGGCTGCGCCATGGGTAGGGCGGCTTTGAACCATGACACAACCAACACGGAGACGACAGAATGCTAAAGAGATCCCTGATGGCCGGCGCTGCCGTATTGGCGATGACGGTCAGCGCGCAAGCTGCTGATAAGACGTTGACAATTTCGGTCTACAGCTTTTCGCAGGATGCGTTCAAAGAGCTGGTTTACACCCCGTTCGAGGCGATTTGCGGCTGTGACATTGTGGTCGAGACTGGCAATTCGATAGAACGGATGGCCAAGATCGAGGCCAATAAGGACGCGCCTGTGATCGATATGGCGGTTCTGTCGGCACATGACGCGCTGGGCGCGGCGCGCAAGGGGCTGTTGCAGCCGATTGATACGACTGCCTTGACCAATTACGACAAGCTGTATGACATCGCCAAGGATCCGCTGGGCGACAATATGGGCGTGGGGTATACGTTTTATGCGACCTCGATTGCCTACCGCAGCGACAAGGTCACGATCACAAGCTGGGCCGATCTTTTGTCGCCGGAACTGGCGGGCAACGTGGCGCTGCCGGATGTAACGACCAATCAGGGGCCACCTGCGCTGTATATGCTGGGCAAGGCGATGGGCGACACGGACCCAAGTCTGACCAAGCCGATTGAGGCGGTGGGCGAGAAGGTCGATGACATCGTGACGTTCTACGTGCGCTCGTCCCAACTGGCGCAATTGATGCAGCAGGAAGAGATCTGGGCCGCCCCGATTGGTCGATTTGCCTGGGGCAGTTTCCGCGACAATGGCCTGCCGATGGCATGGGCGGAACCTGTCGAGGGTCAGACCGGGGGCATGAACGTCATGGTCATGACGGCTAACAACGGAAACGAGGAATTGGCGTTGCAATTCATGGACTTCTGGCTGTCCACCGAAGTGCAGACCAAGCTGGCAGAGGCGTTGATCGACAGCCCGGCAAATTCCGAGGTCGAGGTGTCTGACGAGATCGCCGCCAACCTGACCTATGGGGCCGATACGGTCGCCACGCTGGATCTGTTGTCGCCTGCGACTATTCTGGACATGCGCGAAGGCTGGCTGGAGCAGTGGAACAGCAAAGTCGTCCAGTAACCTCGGCGCGCTGGAATGTTTGAAAACCGGGCAATTGGCGTAGCCCTTGTCCTGCCCGCGGCACTCTTTGCCGCGGCGCTTTTCTTTTTGCCGGTCGGCATCCTTTTGTCAGAGGCGTTTCGCACGGAAACCGGCTGGTCTGCGTGGGCCTATGTGGAATTCTTCCAAAGCCCGCGCAATCAGACGGTGTTCTTTCGCACGCTGAAGCTAGCCGGGTTGGTGGCACTGGTCTCTGCGGTCATCGGCTATGCAGCGGCGTTCGCCATCGTCAACCTGCCGCCCACCTCGCGCGGGCGGATGTTCGGTCTGGTGATGCTGCCGCTGATGATCTCTCCCGTCGCGCGCACCTATGCGTGGCTGGTGATCTTGGGGCGCACGGGGTTCGTGAACCAGTTTTTGGTCAACATCGGCCTCACAGACACCCCATTTCGCATTCTCTTTACCGAAACCGCCGTCTTTATCGGTCTGCTGCAATTGTTCCTGCCGCTGATGATCATCTCGCTGGTCTCCGCGATGGAGAATATGCCCCGTGATGCGGTTTCTGCCGCGCGCATTTTGGGCGCGAACTGGTTTCAGGTGTTCTGGCGCGTGATCCTGCCGCTGACCCGCGAGGGGCTGGTGATTGGTGGCACGCTTGTGTTCACGGGGTCGATGACCGCCTATATCACACCTGCGATTCTGGGTGGCTCCAAGGTCTTGATGCTGGAAACGCTGCTCTATCAACGTGTTACCGTCGCCAATGATTTCGTCGCGGCCAGCGTGATTGCAATGATCCTGATCGTGATGGCGTTTTCGGCCAATATCCTGCTCAAACGTATCGCCACGGCGAGGAAGACCCGATGAACAGCCGACTGAGCACATGGCTGATCCTCGGCCTCACCCTCACCTTCTTGATCGGGCCGTTCCTGATCATCATCGCGGCGGCGCTGTCGGCGGGCAACAATCTGGCCTTTCCACCGCAGGGGCTAAGCCTGAAGTGGTTCATCAAGGTGTTCGAAATCGAAAGCTTTCGCGCCAGTTTCGGCGTGTCGATGTTTCTGGCGATCTTTGGCACCTTGGTGGCGCTGATCCTCGGCGTGCCCGCCGCCTACGCCATGACACGCTACAATGTGCCGGGGGCGGAATTCGTCAAGCTGATCGTGTCGTCCCCCATCATCGTGCCCGGTATCATCGTCGGCCTCGCCCTGTTGCGGTATTTCGTGATCCCGCTGGGCATCGGCATCGCGCCCGCGTTGTTTCTGGCGCACACGGCGCTGATCCTGCCCTATGCCGTGCGCGTGGTCTCGGCCAGCATGGACAACCTGCGCGTCGACATGGAAGAGGCGGCGCTGCTGCTGGGCTGCACCCGTTTCGGCGCGTTTCGTCGCGTCGTTCTGCCCAATATTCGCGGTGGGATTCTTGCGGCCTTCATCCTTGGCTTTGTGACTAGCTTTAACCAAGTGCCGGTCTCGCTGTTCCTGTCCGGTCCCGGTATCCGCACGCTGCCCATCGACATGATCGCCTATATGGAGATCAACTATGACCCCTCGGTCGCGGCCCTGTCGGCGCTGCTGGCCTTTATGTCCATCGCAATTGTCTTTGCGGCTGAACGCTTTATCGGATTGTCCCGTTATGTCTGACTATGTCTCGCTTGAAAATCTGACGCTGGCCTATGGCAAAAGCGTCGCGGTCGAGTGGCTGAACCTTGGTATTCGCAAGGGAGAATTGATCGCGCTGCTGGGTCCCTCTGGCTGTGGCAAGACGACGACCATGCGCGCGATTGCGGGACTTTTGTCGCCCAAATCGGGCAAGATCAGCATCGATGGGCGTGATGTGACCCGCCTCGCGCCCAGTCGGCGGGAAGTGGGGCTGGTGTTTCAATCCTACGCGCTTTTCCCGCATCTGAGCGTCTTTGAAAACGTCGCGTTCGGCCTGCGCTTGCGGCGTGAAAAGGATCTGGAGGCCAAGGTGATGGCGGGCCTTGCCACGGTCGGTCTTACGGATTTCGCCAAGCGCATGGTGCCGGATCTGTCAGGCGGGCAACAGCAACGGGTGTCACTGGCGCGCTCGCTGGTGATGCAACCCAAGGTGCTGCTGCTGGACGAGCCTCTGTCCAACCTCGACGCGCGCCTGCGGCTGGAAATGCGCAGCGAGTTGCAGCGGGTGCAAAAGGAAACCGGCATCACCATGGTCTTTGTGACGCATGATCAGTCAGAGGCGCTGGCGCTGGCCGACCGTATCGTGCTGATGCGCGACGGGGTGATCGAACAACTTGGCACGCCTGAAGAGATCTACAATACACCGGTGTCCGGTTTTGCCGCCGATTTCATGGGGTTCGAGACGATCCTGCCCGATGAAAACGGTGGTGGTCTGGCATGGCGTCCCGGTGCCGTTGTGCTGGGGCAGGGGCCACATAGGGGAGAAGTGCGCGGGGCCTCTTTTGCCGGAGAGCGGCGCGAATATGTGCTGTCCAGCGATCTGGGCGTGATCAAGGCGGATGTGCCCATCGGGCGCGATACCTATGCCATCGGGGCCAAAGTCGCCTTTGACCTGCCGCGCGATGCTGCGGTGCCTCTGGCGCGGTTTCGCTGATGGGGCTCTGGATCGACACGGATATGGGGGTCGATGACCTCTTTGCGGTGCTGCTGGTGCTGCAACATCGCGAGGTTGACGGCCTGTCGCTGAGCTTTGGTAACGCGCCCTTGCCGCATGTTGTCGGCAATGCCGCCAGCGCGCAGGCGTATTTCAACTGGGATATCCCAATTTATGCGGGGGCGGATCGCGCGGTGCTCGGGACGGTCGAGACTGCGCAGCATGTGCTTGGCGAAACCGGGATGCCCAGCCGTGGCGCGCGCTTGCCCATGGTCGAGGGGGATTTTCCGCTCGCTCTGCCCGCCTTGATGGACTGGCTGGAGTCGCAAGACAACGCAGAGATCCTCGCCCTCGGCCCCTTGACGAATATCGCAATCCTTTTACTGGCCCGCCCCGATCTGACCCCTAAAATCGCAAGGCTGACGTGGATGGGCGGCGGCATCACGCGCGGCAACCAAACCGCCTCGGCAGAGTTCAACGCCTATGCCGACCCAGAGGCGCTGGCGATTGTCCTGTCGCGTGGCGTGCCCCTGACCATGGTCGATCTGGATGCCTGTCGCCGGGTCGAGATCACAGAGGCGGACGTGACACCGATCAAACATCACCTGCTGAGGGACTTGCTGGGCGGCTATCTGGACATTGCCCTGACCCGTGGCCGCCCGGCCATGGCGCTTTATGATCCGGTGGCAGCGGCGGTTTCGGTGCGTCCTGATCTGTTCACGCTGGCCCCGGCGCAGATCGAGGTGGAACTGGCGGGTCAGCACACACGCGGCCGCACGATTGTGGACCAGCGCGACCCAAGCAAGGCTAACGGAATGATCATCACTGACCTGCACAGCGAGGCGGTTAAAACCCTTTGTCTCTCGGCGTTAGACATATGAATGAACCCCAAGACCTGAACAACCCGTCCCTGCGCGACCGCGCCGTTGCCGCCGCGCGCGGCGATGCGCCTTTTGATCTGCTGATTTGTGGCGCTGAGGTCGCGGATGTGGTCACCGGTGAATTCCGTGCGGCGGATATCGGTCTGATCGGTGCGCTGATCGCCTCGGTTCATTCGCCCGGCGCACGCAGTGATGCGACCGAAACGCTGGACGCTACGGGCCTGATTGCCACGCCGGGGCTGATCGACAGCCATATGCATGTGGAAAGCTCGATGGTCACGCCCGAAACCTATGCCAGTGCTGTGCTGCGGCGTGGAGTCACCACGGTGGTCTGGGATCCGCATGAGTTTGGCAATGTGGCCGGGGTGGCGGGTGTGGACTATGCGCTTGACTGCGCCACGCGTTCGTCGCTGCGCATTCTGCCGCTTGCGCCGTCTTGCGTGCCTTCGGCGCCGGGATACGAAACCACAGGCGCGGATTTCGACGCGGATGTGATCGACGCCTTGATGCAACGCGACGGCATTATGGGCCTCGCCGAGGTCATGGATATGAGCGCGGTTGTGTCCCGCGATCCCCGGATGCGGGGGATTCTGGACGCGGGCTTGCGCTCTGCCAAGCGGGTCTGCGGTCACGCGCGCAGTCTGAGCGGGCCGCACTTGCAGGCCTACGCTGCCGCCGGGATCACCTCGGACCACGAGATCACCTCTGCGCAGGACCTGCTGGAAAAGCTGCGCGCAGGGCTGACGATAGAGTTGCGCGGCTCGCATCCCTATCTGCTGGCCGAGTTTGCGCAGGTCTTGCAAAGCCTGCCGCAGATGCCGGCGACGGTGACGTTTTGCTCGGACGATGTGTTTCCTGATGATCTGCTGGCGACGGGCGGCGTCGATCAAATGACGCGGCTGATGATCGGTCATGGGCTTGATCCGATGCGCGCGCTTCAGGCCGCCACGCTGAACGCCGCGATCCGGCTGGATCGGCGCGACATCGGCTTAATCGGACCGGGTAAACGCGCCGATATCGTTTTGTTCGAGGAACTTCAGACGCTCAGGGCGGTGCATGTGCTGCGCAATGGTGCGTCGGTGTCAGAGGCTGAACACCCGCAGTTCCCGGAGGCGTTTCTGAAAACCTGCGATCTTGCGCTGCTTGAGCCGCAAGATTTCGAGATTCTCGCCCAAGGCTCCAAAGTGCGTCTGGCCACCATCGCCAAGCCGCGCTTTACCGAATGGGGCGAGGT
>CALGTJ010000272.1 GCA_937901435.1 uncultured Rhodobacter sp.
TTGGAATCAGGGCATTTGGCTTGCGGGATGCGTGGCCGACGCCATCTTGGCAGCTTTGGACGCCAGCCTGTAACACGGCAAATATCTTGGCGGTGCCCCAATCACTTTGGCACCGCCGAGACACCGCGCCCTGAAATACAAGACCACCGAGAGCCCGCCATGAGCACCACAGACGCGAAATCGAATATCCGTGGCGCGGCGCTGGCCTTGTTGGCCTTTGCGCTTTACGCAATGCACGACGTGGTGGTGAAATTTCTGGGCGTGTCCTACGACACCTTCCAGATCGTTTTTTTCAGCGTCCTGTTGTCCTTTCCACTGGTCATCCTGATGCTGATGCGGGACAGCACCTCGGGCACTTTGCTGCCGGTCCATCCATGGTGGACCACCCTACGCACAATTTCTGTGATCATCACCGGATCGGCAGCCTTTTATGCGTTTTCCGTCCTGCCATTAGCAGAAGTCTATGCAATCCTCTTTGCCTCGCCTCTTTTGATAACGGTCCTGTCAATCCCGATCCTTGGCGAAAAAGTGGGACTAAACCGCTGGTTCGCAGTCGGCGTTGGCCTGATCGGGGTGATTGTCGTCCTGCGCCCCGGCACAACGGTTCTGACCCTTGGCCACCTTGGCGCATTGGCGGCCGCGATCTTTGGCTCGCTCGCGTCGATCATTGTGCGCAAGATTGGAAGGGAAGAACGCAGTGCGGTTCTGTTGCTCTATCCGATGATGGCAAACTTTGTGCTGATGGCTGCCCTATTGCCCTTCATCTATCGCCCGATGCCGGTCGAACATCTGGGTCTGGTCGGCGTCATGGCCAGTTTCGCCTTTGTTGCCGGGCTTTGCCTGATCGCCGCGTATAAATCTGGCGACGCGGCGATAATCGCACCGATGCAGTATTCGCAGATTATCTGGGCTGCGGTTCTTGGCAGTTTTTTCTTTCAGGAGACGCCAGACACGCTGACCTGGGTCGGCACTGGCATCATTGTAGCCAGCGGCCTTTACATCGTCATACGCGAAGCCTTTGGAGGCACCTCGATCCGTAGCCCGGTTTTGCGCTCTCGCCTGCGCTTTGACTCTGGCACATCGCCACGGGCCGGTGTCCCAACAAAGCAAAGCCTGCCGCCGAACACCTGACCTCGGTTCAGGTCTCGTCATCCAGCAGAATGCGCGCGGCACTGCCTTCGGCGTCGTCGTATTGGCCGGACTTTACGGTCCAGAGAAAGGCGATCAGGCCCACACCGCCAAGGATCAGCGAGATCGGGATCAGGACGACCAGAACATTCATGACACTCTCCCTACGCGCAACGCGTTCAACAGTACCGTAATGGACGAGGCTGACATTGCAATGGCCGCGATCAGCGGCGTTGCAAAGCCCAGCAAGGCGACAGGGACGGCAATCAGGTTATAACAGGCAGCAATGGCAAAGTTTTGCTTTGACAACCGCGTCGCGGCGCGTGCCACTTTCAACACAAGCGGCAGGTCCTCGAAACTTTCGCGCAGGCAAATGATATCGGCCGCATTGCGAGAGGCATCCAGCGCCGACGAGGGCGCGATAGAGGCATGGGCCGCCGCCAGAGAGGCGGTATCGTTCAGCCCGTCCCCGACCATCAGCACATGATGCCCGTCCTTTTCCATCTGTTGCATTGCGGCATGTTTTTCTTCTGCCGTGACACCGGGAAGGGCCATGGTGATCCCCAACCGATTTGCCAGAGGCGCGACCGCGGCATCGCGATCACCACTTAGAATCATGACGCCAAGCCCTTGCTCGGACAGGCCCTCCAACGCAATTTCCACGCCGGGACGGATGGTTTCGACCATGGGAATCTCGCGCGCAACATCATCGCCAAAGCGAAAACCTGTTCCGGTGAAATCCGCCCCGATAAACGACCCGCGCCCTAACCGCACAACACTGCCGTCGAACTAGCCCTGCACGCCAGCCCCCGGTATTTCCTGCACGTTTTGCAATTCAACCGGGGTGACATCGCGCAAAGCCCGCGCAATTGCCCGCGACAGAGGGTGGCTTGATGCCTGCGCCAAGGCAAGGACATAGGGGGTTTCATGGGCGGACAACTTATTGAGCGACACAGAGGTTTTTGGCAGAGTTAAAGTGCCGGTTTTGTCAAAGACGACACGATCCACCTCGGCAATCCGTTCAAGCGCGGTTCCATTTTTGACCAGAAAGCCCTTTGCATAAAGCTTGCCAATCGCCGCGGTAGCCACTGCGGGCACCGCAAGTCCAAGCGCACAGGGGCAGGTGATAATCAGCACCGCGACCGCAATATTGATCGACAGACGCAGATCGCCACTGATCCAGTACCAGACGGCAAAGGCCACAAAAGCAAGCAAATGCACAGCAGGCGCATAGATCCGCGCGGCACGATCCGCGAGGTTGGTATAACGGTTGCGGCTGGTCTCGGCGGTTTCCACCAATGTCGACAGGCGACGCAGGGTGGTATCCTCGCCCACGGCTGTGGCTGTAATCTGGAACGGCGCGCCAAGATTGATCTCGCCCGCCTGAACCTGCGCCCCTTGCGCCAGTTCGACAGAGGCCGTCTCTCCGGTGAGAAAGGATCGGTCGGTTCTGGCCCGCGCGGTCATCAATTGGCCATCCACAGGCACCCGGACGCCCGTCGGGATCAGCATCAGATCCCCGATCACAAGGTCATCCACAGAAGTCTCGACCACCTTGCCGTTTACCAGTTTTTGCGCAGTCCGCACCTCAAGCGCGGACAGCTCTTTGGCCGCAGAGCGCGCCGCACTTCGGGTGCGTTGGTCCAGATAGCGCCCGACCAGCAGGAAAAACGTCAGCGACAGCGCGGCATCAAAATAGGCGTGTCGGCCACCATTCAGGGTCTCGTACAAGGACATCGCAGAGGCCAGCAGAATCGCCAGAGAGATCGGCACATCCATGTTCATCGTGCCACGGACCAAGGCCCGCTGGGCGCTGCGAAAGAACGGCTGGCCTGCATAAAGGACCGCAGGCAAAGAGATCGCCGCAGAGATCAGGTGAAACAATTCCCGCGTCGCACCGTCCGCCCCAGACCAGATCGCAACGGACAAAAGCATGACATTCATCATGGCAAACCCGGCGACGGACAGGCGGATGAGCAAGGACCGCTCTTCCTTGTTCTCGACGTCCCCCAGCACAGTGGCATCCAGCGGATGCGCCTCGAATCCGGCTGCGTCCAACGTCTTGACCAAGGCATCCACCGTTCCGCCGTGCGCCTCGATGGCGACACGTTTCAGCGACAGGTTCACGCGGGCATAGCTGACCTCTGGCATCGCCATCAGCGCGCGTTCGACCGTACCAATGCACGCCGCGCAGTGGATTGTGGGCACGGACAGATGAACGTTGGGTTTATGAGAGTAAGCCTCGACGTCATCCGCCTTGGGCCCCGCAATGCAGGCAGGGCAGGCCGACATGCTGCTCATTTCGCAACCCTCACAATGATGCGTTGTTGAAACAAGGTGCCATCGTCAGAGCGCGCCTTGAGTCGCAGGTTCCAATTGCCCGCACCATGAGCCACGTCAATCGGCGCAACAAAAGCCGTGCCGTTAAAGGTGAACTCTGGCGTCTGATCTGCCACGACACTTGTGGCCCGGCCAAACGTCGCCTCTTCGATCACAGGCTGCACCGGGTCGCCGTTGTGGGCAAAGCTGAGCATCAGATGATCGTCCTTCGACCATGCTTTGACGTCCCAGCCCAGCGCCAGTTGCGCATCACGGTCCGCATCGAACCTTTGCGAGGCCACATAAGAGTTCTTGACCTCAAGTCCCGGAAAGCTGTGCACCGCATTATAGGTCAATGTCAGGTTCACCGAGATTATCACACCAAACGCCAGAACAAACCCTGTCAAGACATGCCATCCTTTGATTTCACGGGTCATTTTGCTGCCTTTCCGTTGAATGTTGTCGCGACAGAGGCGCGTTCGCCACTGGTATTGTCCTCAACCCATAGCCGAAACTCTGTAGCGGCCTGGGATGCGGCGGGGTCTTGGGGGCGCGCGGTGATATAGACCCGCTGCAACAGAGTGGTGTCGGCGGGCACCAGAACGTCACGGTCCTCGGTGTTGCCCTCCAACTCTATTCGCAGGATGCCTTCCGTTGTCAGTGACAGATGGAAAGAGCGGTCTTCGCCCAGTTTGTTGCGCAGACGGACGTCGTAGATATTGCGGATATTGCCGTTGCTAAGGGTCACAAACGTCGGGTTGCGCACCGGCGAAACGGTCATCTCGATATCGCTGCGGATAAAGAGCGCGTAGATCAAACCGACACCAACCAGCGTCCAAAGCGCAGTATAAAGGATGGTGCGCGGACGCAGCACGTGTTTCCAAATCGGTTTGGGCTTGGCCCCGGCGCGCTCTGCCGGTTCATCGGCCAGCGCCAGATAGTCGATCAACCCGCGCGGCGCGCCGATCTTGTCCATGACGTCGTCGCAGGCATCGATGCACAGGGCGCAAGCAATACATTCCATCTGCTGCCCGTCGCGAATGTCGATGCCCATGGGACAAACGTTAACGCAAGCCATACAGTCGATGCAGTCGCCTGTGGTGCCCTCGTGCTTTTTGCCACGCGGCTCGCCGCGCCAGTCACGATAGCCGACGGTCAGCGTGTCCGGGTCCATCATCGCGGATTGGATGCGGGGCCATGGGCACATGTAAATGCAGACCTGCTCGCGCATAAACCCGCCAAAGACAAAGGTGGTCGCGGTCAGCACGGCAATGGTGATGTAGGCCGCAGGATGCGCCGTAAAGGTGACGAGGTTCGTGAACAACGTCGGAGCATCTGTAAAATAAAAGACCCATGCGCCACCCGTTGCCACCGCAATCGTCAGCCAAACGGTCCATTTGATCAGACGCAGCCGCCATTTGCGCGCGTCCCATTTGCCCTTGTGCAATTTGACCCGCGCGTTGCGGTCGCCTTCGATCCAGCGTTCCACAAGGATAAAGAGGTCGGTCCAGACGGTCTGTGGGCAGGTATAGCCGCACCAGACCCGGCCCAGCGCCGAGGTGAATAGAAACAACCCCAGTCCGGCCATGATCAACAGACCCGCCACAAAGTAGAATTCATGCGGCCAGATCTCGATCCAGAAGAAATAGAATCGACGGCTTGCCAGATCGACCAGAACCGCCTGATCGGGCAGGTTTGGCCCCCGGTCCCAACGGATCCATGGGGTGAGATAGTAGATCGCCAGCGTGACCCCCATGATCCACCATTTCAGGTTGCGGAATTTGCCCGAAACCCGACGTGGAAAGATAGGGACACGCGCAGCGTAAAGCTGAGGTGGTTCTTGAGAAGTCATGATATATTTTCCTGTTCGCACGGTCACGCTATCGCGTGGCACACCGCGTATCGTTGATCTGGATCAAGACGCTGAAAAAATAGAGCCCGAAGCGGCGGCGTTTTGCGAACAGGGCCGCTCCGGGCAGGCCACCAGGGGTTGGTGGCCGATTCTGCCTTACTCTCCTCCTCCGAGAGCGTGAACGTAGGCAGAAACAGCGCGCACATCGACCTCTTTGAGCCGTTGGCCCCAAGCTGGCATGATGCCATAGCGCGCATAGGTGACCGTCTCGGTCAGCGCCTCGCGGTCGCCGCCGTAAAGCCAGATCGCGTCAGATAGGTTGGGCGCCCCTAAATCGCGGTCACCTTTGGCCTCTTCGCCATGACAAGACGAACAGTTTTCGGCATAGAGTTCGCTGCCCGTGGCCGCCAGATCCGCGTCATGTTCCGGATTGGTCAACGACGTGACATATTCCACAACCGCCGTGATCTCTGGTTTTTCAAGGAGTTCGCCAAAGGCAGGCATCATCGAGAACCGGGCATCGTCGTCGGTCTCGTTGCGAATGCCGTGATTGACGGTGTAGGCAATCTCGTCAATCGCCCCACCCCATAGCCAATCGTCGTCCAACAGGTTGGGATAGCCCTTGGCCCCTGCGGCACCTGCCCCGTGGCATTGCGAGCACTGCGCCCGAAACACGGCCGCACCCCGGCCAATCGCATAGCGGTTCAGGTCGGTATTTTCGGAAAGAGTGGCCAGATCCGCGCTCAGTAGGGCCGTCACAAGAGGCGCGTTCTTTGCCTCATGTTCTTCGATGGCGACCGCCACATTGGCCCGTGTCGACCAGCCCAGCACACCTTGAGTGGCCCCTGTGACCAGCGGCCAGGCCGGAAAGGCGATCACATAGCCAATCCCCCACACGATGCAGGCGTAAAACGTCCAGAGCCACCAGCGCGGCAAAGGGTTGTTCAGCTCTCTGATCCCGTCCCATTCATGGCCAGTGGTCTCGACGCCGGTGACCTCGTCTTTTTCTTTTAGATCAGTCATTTATCCAACCCCTTCGCCGCTTTGCAGTTGCCACCGCCCTCGCCTGTGCACTTGGCACAAGAGCCGGTCGGCAAAGCCGCGTCATTGCGCAGGGGAATTTGCCCCACGTCCTCGTAAACCGCGCTGGACCCCGGACGGAACGCCCAGAAAATCGCGCCGATGAAAAAGCCAAACATGCCCAACAGAACCCAGCTGTCAGCGATTTGGCGCAACACAGAATATGTATCCATCATAGCCTCCTATCGACTGGCTTCTGGGGTGAAGGTGGAAAAGTCGACCATCGTGCCAAGCACTTGCAGATAGGCGATCAGCGCGTCCATCTCTGTCAGTTCCGGCAGACCGTCAAAGTTGGCCACATTCGCACCGGGATACCGCGCCAGCATCGCATCGTAATCCGCATCCGGATCCGCCTGAACACGAAAGTCCGATGCGGCCTCTGCAATCGCTTCGTCGGTGTAGGGTACACCCACCATGCGATGCGTCGACAAAAGTGCCTCGATATGGGTCGGCTCGATCACTGTGCGCTTCAGGAACGCATATTTCGGCATGATCGATTCGGGCACGACAGACTGTGGATCGGTCAGGTGATCCACATGCCAAGCATCCGAATACCGCCCCCCCACACGGGCCAGATCAGGCCCGGTGCGTTTGGATCCCCATTGGAACGGGTGGTCATACATCGATTCGGCGGCAAGCGAGTAGTGCCCGTAGCGTTCCACCTCGTCGCGCATGGGACGGATCATCTGGCTGTGGCAGACATAGCAGCCTTCGCGCACATAGATGTCCCGTCCCGTGAGTTCGAGCGGCGAGTAGGGCCGCACGCCCTCGACTTCTTCAATCGTGTTCTCAAGCCAGAACAGCGGAGCGATCTCTACGATACCGCCCACCGTCACCACCAGCAGCGACGCAACCAGCAACAGTGTCGGGCTTCTCTCTAGAACGGCGTGTTTATCCAGAATGGCCATTTAACCGTTCTCCTATTCTGCAGGGGTTGCGTTGGGGGGCATCGCGGTGACGGGTGTCGCTCCGCGAATGGTCATGAACATATTCCAGCACATCAGCAAACCACCGCTGAGGAACAGGACACCGCCCAAACCGCGCACGATATACATCGGCAATTTCGCGGCAACCGTGTCGGCAAAACTGTTCACAAGGAAGCCTTGGCTATCGACTTCGCGCCACATCAGACCTTCCATGATCCCGGTGACCCACATCGACGAGGCGTAAAGAACGATGCCGATTGTGGCCAGCCAGAAGTGCCAGTTGATCGCAGCCATGGAATACATCTTTTCACGCCCCCAAAGCCGTGGTGTTAGGAAGTAGATGGCACCAAAGGTGATCATCCCGTTCCAACCCAGCGCACCAGAGTGCACGTGACCAATGGTCCAGTCGGTGTAGTGGCTGAGCGAGTTCACCGCGCGGATCGACATCATCGGACCCTCGAATGTGGACATGCCGTAAAAGCCCAGCGACAGGACGAACATGCGCATGATCGGATCGGTGCGCAACTTGTCCCACGCGCCTTGCAGCGTCATCAGACCGTTGATCATACCGCCCCAGCTTGGCATCCAGAGGATGATCGAGAACACCATGCCCAACGTCGCAGCCCAGTCAGGCAAAGCGGTGTAGTGCAGGTGGTGAGGGCCAGCCCAGATATAAAGAAAGATCAGTGCCCAAAAGTGGATGATTGAAAGTTTGTAGCTGTAGATCGGACGCTCGGCCTGCTTGGGAACGAAATAGTACATCATCCCCAGAAAGCCCGCCGTCAGGAAAAAGCCGACCGCGTTATGGCCGTACCACCACTGGGTCATCGCATCCTGCACGCCAGAGAAGACCTGCACAGATTTGGACCCCCAGATGCTGACCGGGATCGACAGGTTGTTGACCACATGCAGCATCGCAACGGTGATGATAAAGCTCAGGTAGAACCAGTTCGCCACATAGATGTGCTTTTCCTGACGCTTGAAGATCGTGCCCATGAACACGGCAAGATAACACAGCCAGACAATCGTCAGCCAGATATCAACGTACCATTCAGGTTCCGCGTATTCCTTGGACTGGGTCGCACCCAGCAGGTAACCGGTCGCCGCCAGCACGATGAACAGCTGATAGCCCCAAAAGACGAACCACGCCAGATTGCCACCCCAAAGCCGCGCGGCGCTGGTGCGCTGTACGACATAAAAGGATGTGGCGATCAGCGCGTTGCCACCAAAGGCAAAGATCACCGCACTTGTGTGCAGCGGGCGCAGACGTCCAAAGTTGGTGAATGGCTGACCCCAGTCAAAGTTCAACTCGGGAAAGGCCAGTTGAAAAGCGATAAAGGTGCCAACCAGAAACCCGGTCACCCCCCAAAACGCCGTGGCAATTACGCCGGCGCGTACCACGCCGTCGCTATACCCTGTGCGAGGATCAGCCGCCATCAACGGCTCCTCTGCATGTCGCAGCACCCAGACAAACAGTCCGGCTGCCACCGCCATAATCAAAAGCGCATGCACCTGATAGGCCAGGTCATGCGCCCAGTTTGCAGCCATCGCCGCAAACAATGCTATTATCCCCAGAACGGAGAGTTTCACGTAGTCCATAAAGACACCTCGAAATTTACGAGCGTCCCCCTAAGACACGCTCCTGTTCGCAAGGATGTCGTACAAAGCCATGGCTGGCCTCGCATTGATCTGGATCAAGTTTGATAAAGAGAGCGTGATTTATGCGTCAGACAGGTCAGTGGGCGGTAAAAAAACAGACTTCAGTCGCCAGACGCCACCGCCAGCGCCTGCTCGTCAAGCACCCGGAAATGTTTGCGGTCGCTGAATTCCAGCACGCCTGCGCTTTTTAACGCAGAAAACTGACGGCTGACGGTTTCCAGCGTCAGCCCAAGATAATCAGCGATTTCTTCACGAATCAGAGGCAGGGCAAGTGCGGGCTGTTTGCCGTCGATGCCATCAATGCTCTGACGACGCACAAGCATCAGAATAAAGGTCGCGATCTTTTCCTTGGCCGTCTTACGCCCCAACAGCAGCATCCAGTCACGTGCGGCGTCCAACTCGTCCAGGACAATTTCGATCATGCGTTGCGCAAGATGCGGCGTTGTTGCCAGCAGATGTTCAAAAGAGGCCTGCTCGAAACAACAAAGCGTCACATCGGTCGCGGCAACCACGTCGAACTCGATCTCTTTGCGACCGGGCCGCCCGATGAAATCCGACGGCAGTAAAAGACCCACCATCTGCGTGCGCCCGTCTTCCATGGTTTTGCCAAGTGTGGCGACGCCCTGCACAACGGTCGCCACATAACTCAACTCGTCACCACGCCACAGAATTGGCGCGCCCGCCTCAAAACTGCGATAGGTTTTCATGCTTTCAAGAGCGATCAGATCAGACCCTTCACAACGCGAGCAAACCGCACGATGGCGGATCGGACATTGTTCGCATTTGATGGCATTTCTTAGCATGATTGACATAAGCAGAATCCGGAATGGTCCAACAGGTCTTAATCTCTATTCGATCTTAGCGTAGAGGGCTATAGATTCAACCTAAGCCTTTGGCAAATCAACCCACGACATACTGGCATTTGACGCAACGGCAGCGGCCGTGAACTCCATCCCCTTCAGTCCGTCGATGACGTCAGGATAGGCCAGTAGCCCCTCTGGCAGAGCATTCCCATCCCGACGGGCCTCTATGGCAATCGCAAATTCCAGATAAAGGTTAGCCCAAGCGTCGCTTAGCGCCTCTGGATGACCCCGTGGCATCCGCACGAAACGTTCCGCCTCTGGCAGCATTCCAGCGCCGTGACCCCGCGAAATCACCTGCGCAGGCGCACCGATCTGACGAAAATGCAGGAACTCCGGCTCTTCCTGATTCCATTCCAGCGTCGCCTTGGTCCCACAGACGCGCAGGCGAAACCCGCATTGACTGCCGGCAAAGGTCTGGCTGACCATCAGCGTTCCCGGCACATCGCCCTCAAAACGCAGGTGCATGAACGCTGTGTCTTCCATCGGTTTGGGCTTGCCCGTGACATGAAAGTCCGCCCGCAGCGCCTCTATCTCTAAGCCACTGACAAAGCGCGCCAAATGTTCCGCGTGTGTGCCAATATCCGCGACGGTAAAACTCGGTCCGCTGGTCGCCGGGTCCATCCGCCACGGCGTCGGCGCACCCTCTGCCACCGTCAGATCCATCGCCCAATCCTGAAAATATTCCACGTGGATCTGGCGGATCTCGCCCAGTTGCCCGGCCGCCACCATCGCACGCGCCTGACGCATCATGTGGTGGCTGGCATACGCGTAGGTCACACCGACAACCAAACCCGTCTCGCGCTGCTTGGCGACCAGCGCCTCGGCATCCTGCATCGTGGTGCACAGCGGTTTGTCGGTAATCACGTCGATCCCTGCGTCCATGAACGCCAAGGCCGCCTCTGCATGCAAATGGTTCGGTGTGACAATCGCCACCGCATCAATCCCGTCGGCGCGCGCCCCCTCGGCACGGGCCATCTCGCGGAAATCCGTGTAAATGCGATCCTCTGCCAGCATCCATGCGTGACCAGAGGCCACAGCCACGTCAGGTTTGGATGACAAGGCCCCCGCCACCACCTCCCACCGATTCGACAAGCGCGCACCATTCGCGTGGACATCGCCAATCAGGCCCTGCCCTCCACCGACAAAACCGAGGCGCAGGCGGCGGGTCGGGGCGGGGAAATCTTGGGTCATTGGGAATTCATCCGTGGTCTGTGTGCAAAGGGTACACAGGCGCATTGCCCGCAGAACGACCGGATTTCAAGCAAATAGCGCCGGCAGCACCCGCTTGAAACCTGCGCGCAAGCGCCTTACCCCAACCCCATGCTGGTCTTTGAAAACATCATCTCGGATCGCGGGTCCAAATATGCCGTCTCGGGCGGGCCCTGCACCAGTGAGGCCGAGGCGAAGGCCTTTGTCACCGCGTTGAAACGGCGCAAGAAATTCGCCAAGGCGACCCATAACACATGGGGCCTGCTGACAGAGGCCGCCCCGATCAAGAATGACGACGGCGAAGGCGGGGCAGGTATGGTGATCCTGCGGATGCTGGAACGGGCCGAACTGCGCGACCATATCGTCGTTGTGACGCGGTGGTACGGCGGCAAGCATCTGGGCGGCGACAGGTTTCGCCACGTGCAGGACGCGGTGCAGTATTACCTGGACAACGCTTAAGCCTTGGCCAGCAACAGATTGCTTTCGCTGTTCAAGACACCCGGAATCTCACGGATCTGGCGCAGCACACTGTCAAAATTCGCAAGGTTTGCCGCCTCGATGCCCGCCACCAGATCCCACGCGCCATTGGTCGTGTGCAGGCTGACGATCTGGTGCAATTTGCGCAAACGGCGGATGACCTCTCTGGCCAGTGCGCCCTGTAGTTCGATGGTGGTCACGGCACGTACCAGATCCTCATCCGCCCCCGCGCCAATCTCGACCGTAAAACGCTGGATTGCGCCGGATTTCACCAACCGCTCTATCCCTGCCTGAACCGTGGCACGAGAGACCTTAAGCTGCCCCGCCAAAGTCGTCACAGAGGCGCGCCCGTCCTGTCGCAGCGCAGCAAGCAGTTTCCGGTCGGCCGGCGTGATATCGAGCATTTTGATACTTTCCTATAGCATTTCGCCTACTTACTTACGCATTTTGCACTATTTTCCAACTATATGTACATCTCTTTTTCCAAGATACTCGACAGCAATTCCAAAAGGAGCCTACCTCATGTCGCTGAAATGTTCCCTGATCGGTGCCCCCATCGAAACTGGCGCAAGCCAGCCCGGTTGTCTGATGGGTCCGGATTCCTTTCGCACCGCGGGTCTGAAAGATGTCCTTCACTCGCTGGGATATGAGGTGCAGGATCACGGCAATCTGACCGCAGCGCCGACTGACCTGCCGCGCCATCCCAACAGCGCCATTCACCACCTGAACGAAACCGTCGGCTGGGCCATCACCCTTGAAAACGCGGCCTTCGAGGCCGCAAAATCAGGCGATTTCCCGATCTTCCTTGGTGGCGATCACAGCCTGTCCATCGGCACCGTCCCCGGCGTCGCCCGTGCCGCAGCTTTGCAAGACAAACCCCAGTTCGTGCTCTGGCTCGACGCGCACCCGGATATCCACTCGCTTGACACCACCACCAGCGGCAACCTGCATGGCACGCCAGTGTCTTATTTCACCGGGCGGGCGGGGTTCAAGGATGTCTATCCGCCCCTGCGCTGCGCTGTGGATCCCACGAATATCTGCATGATGGGCATCCGTTCGGTCGATGGGCCGGAAAAGGCGGTGATTGCCGAGACAGGCCTAGAGGTGCTCGACATGCGCGCCATTGATGAAAACGGTGTCGTCGCCCCCCTGCGCCGGTTTCTGGAACGGGTCACTGCCGCCAATGGCGCGCTGCATGTCAGTCTTGATGTGGACTTCCTTGACCCCGGCATCGCCCCCGCCGTCGGCACAACCGTTCCCGGTGGTGCGTCGTTTCGCGAGGCGCATCTGATCATGGAAATGCTCTGTGACAGTGACCTTGTGACCTCGCTGGACCTTGTCGAACTCAACCCCTTCCTCGACGAGCGCGGCCGCACCGCCCGTCTTATGGTCGACCTTTGCGCATCGCTTCTGGGCCGCAAGGTTCTGGACCGTCCAACCATCCGCTATTGAAAGGCAACCCCGTGAAAGACATGACTCCCTCGACCCTCGCCATGGTGCCTTTTGTCAGCGTGGCCGACATGATGAAGATCATCAACACCATCGGTGTGCGCCGCATGATCGCCCAGATCGCAACCTATATCGAAGAAGACTTCCTGCGCTGGGACCTCTTTGACAAAACGCCCCGCGTCGCCGCCCATTCCGCCGAAGGTGTGATAGAGTTGATGCCGACCAGCGATGGCGAGACCTATGGCTTCAAATACGTCAACGGTCACCCGGCGAATATGGCGCGCGGGTTTCAGACGGTCACCGCGTTTGGCGTGCTGGCGCGGGTCGACAACGGCTATCCGGTGCTGCTGTCGGAAATGACGATCCTGACCGCCCTGCGCACCGCCGCCACCTCTGTTGTGGCGGCAAAGTATCTGGCGCCCAAAGGGGCAAAGGTCATGGCGATGATCGGCAATGGCGCGCAATGCGAGTTTCAGGCGCTTGGCTTTGCCGAGGTGCTGGGGATTGACACGCTGCGCCTTTACGACATCGACCCCGATGCCACCGCCAAGGTCATGCGCAACCTGCAAGGTCAAGGGGTGAGCGTCATCGCCTGCACCTCTGCCCAAGAGGCGGTTGAGGGCGCGCAAATCGTCACCACATGCACCGCGGACAAACAATTCGCCACGATCCTGACGGACAATATGGTCGGCGCGGGCCAGCACATAAACGCCATCGGCGGTGACTGTCCCGGCAAGACGGAACTGCACCGCGATATCCTGCTGCGCTCTGACATATTCGTGGAATACCCGCCGCAAACGCGGATCGAGGGCGAGATTCAGCAACTGGCAGAGGACCACCCGGTGACGGAACTCTGGCAAGTGATCGCGGGCAAAGCCACGGGGCGTCGCGCCCCCGAACAGATCACCCTCTTTGACAGTGTGGGCTTTGCCACCGAGGATTTCTCTGCTCTGCGCTACATCCGCGACCAACTGGCCAGCGGCAACCACACTGACCTCGACATGCTCGCAGATCCGGACGATCCGCAGGATCTGTTCGGGATGGTACAGCGGGCGAAGGATGTGGCGTAGGCCGTATGGGCCGGGCCAGAGCGGTGGGCACACTTGCGCACCTTACGGATTAATGGTCCTGCCCAGCGCTTAGATCGACACCGCCCCCAGCACATCCTCACGGATCAGATCGTCTTTGCGCCCGTCCACAGAGACCCGCCCCTGCCGCAGCACATAGATCTGATCAGCGAGGTTGTAGGCAAAGTCGAAATATTGCTCGACCAACAAGATCGCCATGTCACCCTGATCGCGCAGCAGTTCGATGACGCGGCCGATTTGCTGGATGATATTGGGCTGGATGCCCTCGGTCGGCTCGTCCAGCAGCAGCAGCTTGGGTTTGGTGATCAACGCGCGGGCGATGGCAAGCTGTTGCTGTTGCCCGCCAGACAGGTCACCACCACGGCGGTTCGTCATGTCTTTCAACACCGGGAACAGGTCATAAATATGATCGGGCACGAAATGTTCAGACTTGGGCAGACAGCCGAACCCGGTCTCAAGGTTCTCGCGCACCGTCAGCAGCGGAAAGATCTCGCGCCCTTGCGGGACATAGGCGATGCCACGCCGCGCCAGATCATGCGAATTCGCCCTGTCAATCGTCTGCCCGTCCAAAGACAACGCCCCGCCAGACCGCCCATGCACCCCCGCAATCGCCTTGAGCAAGGACGTTTTCCCGACGCCATTGGTCCCCATCAGACAGGTCACCTCGCCCAGTTCGGCGCGGATGGAAATGTCGTACAGGATCTGGCTTTGACCATAATGCAGCGTCAGAGCGTCCACGTTCAGCATATCCTAGCGCCCCAGATAAACGTCGATGACGTCTTGGTTTTTCGTCACATGATCCAGTGACCCTTCGGCCAGAACGGACCCTTCGTGCAGCACGGTCACCTTGCACTCAAGACGGCGCACGAATTCCATGTCATGTTCCACCACGATCACCGCGCGGGTCTTGGCCGCCTCTCGCAGGATGTCGGTTGTATGCGCGCGCTCGTCCGGGGTCATACCAGCGGCGGGTTCATCCACCAACAGCAGTTGCGGTTCCTGCGCCAGCAGCATCCCGATTTCCAGCCATTGCTTTTGCCCGTGGCTGAGTTCGCCTGATTTACGTTCCAGTTGATCCGTCAGACCGATCTGTTCTGCCAAAGACTCTACCTTGGCGTCATCATCGGCAGAGCAGAGATAGAACAGGACCGTAAACGCGCTGCGGTCTTTGCGCAGGGCCAGCAAGAGGTTTTCGTAAACAGACTGATCCTCGAACACGGTCGGGCGTTGAAATTTTCGCCCGATCCCGGCCTGCGCAATCTTGGCCTCTGACAGCTTTAGCAGGTTCGTGCTGCGCTCTCCCCAGATCACGCGGCCCTCGTCGGGGCGGGTTTTGCCTGTGACAATATCCATAAACGTGGTCTTGCCCGCGCCGTTCGGCCCAATGATCGCACGCATCTCGGCGGATCCGATCTGGAACGACAGATTGTTGATCGCGCGAAAGCCATCGAAGGTGACCGAAACACCAGAAACCTCAAGCAGGGAACTCATTCTTCTTGCTCCCGCTTAGAGCCCTGATCCGGGCCGAAATCTGCGCCATGCCGGTCCCGAGGGGCTTTGACCATGACATAATCCAACATCCCGCCGATGCCCTTGGGCGCAAAAAGCGTCACCGCGACAAAGCCGACGCCCAGCAGCACGGTCCACCAGTCGGTCCATTGCACAACGTAAAAGCCAAGGTTGATGTCGGGCGCGCCGCCGCCTGTGAACCAACTCGACAGCAACGACACGCCCGCTGCCCCAATCACGGCACCGTACAGCCGCCCCCGCCCACCGATCGCGACCCAGACCGCCAGATAAATCGAGGCGATGGGCGCGATTTCTGCCGGGTTGACGATGCCAGCCTGAGGATAATAGAGCGCGCCGGCAATGGCCGCCACCAAGGCCGACAGGGTAAAGATGAACAATTTGTAGCCCTCGACGTTATAGCCAAGAAAGCGCACCCGCGCCTCGTCGTCGCGGATGCCCTTTATGGCAGACCCGAATTTGCCCGAAACCACCCAAGCCGACAGGACATAGCCTACGCCAAGCGCAACGGCAGAGGCCCAGAAGAACCAGATCGAGATCGAGGCCTGCGGCACCGCATCAAGTCCTGGGATATTTTGCAGACCCGACAGGCCATTGTTGCCGCGCAAGCCACTGTCATTCTGGAACAGGTACAGCGACAGGGCCAGCGTCATCGCTTGGGTCAGGATCGACAGGTACACGCCCGACACCCGGCTGCGGAACGCCAGCCAGCCAAAGACAAAGGCCAGCAGCCCCGGCACCAGCACCACCAGTGCAAGCTGTGCAAACAGGCTATCTGCGAAATACCAGATGATCGGAATTTCGGACCCGCCCACGACCCCGAAGATCTGCGTGCCGATGGCGTCCGTGATCTCTTGTGGCGTGGCGGGCAGTTCGCCCTGTGCAAGGCTAGTGACGACGATCCCCTTGGTCCGCTCATACATCAGCCACATGCCGATGAGATAGCCGCCAAGCCCGAAAAAGGCGAAATGTCCAAGGCTGAGGATCCCGCAATAGCCCCAGACCAGATCCATCGCCAAAGCGATCAGGCAAAGGCACAGCGTCTTGCCCAATGTCTTGACGAAAGAGGTCGACAGATACGCGTTGCCCGTCGCCTCGCTCAGGAACGTCACGCCAAGGGTGAACAGCGCGAGGATCAGCAGGAACACCAGCACCGAAGGGTTCTGCGCGATAAAGCTTTGGCGTTTGCGGCCAGAGCGCGCGCCTGTGTGGGGTGCGGTATCAGCCATGGATCACGCCTCTGCCGCGCGACCCTTGAGGGCGATGATACCCTTGGGTCGGAATTGAATGAACAGGATGACAAAGATCACCATATAGGTCTGTGCGGCCAGCGTGTTGGACGGGTTAAAGAACTCGATCCCCTTTTGCACGAAACCGATCATCGTCGCCCCCGCCAACGTGCCCCAGATATTGCCGACACCGCCCACAACCACCGTCATAAAGCTTTGCACGATATAGCCGTTGCCAAGCTCTGACGTGACCTGCGCGAACAGACCGATGGCAACCCCGGCGATCCCCGCGATGCCAGAGCCAAGGCCAAAGGTCAGCATGTTGATGCGGTCGGTGCGAATGCCCATAGAGGCAGCCATTCGTGGGTTTTGCGTGACGGCGCGTACCTCTAGACCTAAACGTGTGCGTTTGAGGATATAGAGCAGCACGACAAAGAAAACTATCGCCAGCACAAATATGGCGATGCGGATATAGCTGATCGAGACCACATCATTCAACACCCAAGCGCCGTCCAGCCAACCCGGCGACGTTAGCGGGCGGGCCTGCGTGCCAAAGATGTTCTTGGCCAGTTGTTGCAACGCGATCGAGATACCAAAGGTGGCGAGGAGCGTTTCCAAGGGGCGGTGATAGAGCCAGCGAATGACCGTGCGTTCCATCACGACACCGGCGGCAAAGGTCACGGCAAAGGCCAGCGGCAGCGCCACAATCAGCGAGGCGGTGTAGTTCGGGATAAACAGCTGCACCACATAGCCGGTATAGGCCCCCATCATGATGAACTCGCCATGGGCCATATTGATGACACCCATCACGCCAAAGGTGATGGCAAGGCCAATGGCGGCAAGGAAATAGATCGACGCCAGAGAGATCCCGTCCAGCAGCAGGTCGGCCATCTGGTTGGCCGCGACCTTGCGATCAATGGTTTCCAGAGCCGTTGCAGCCGCAGCAGTGATCGTGGGATCCGGCTGGTCGTAGACATTATAGAACCGCGCGCTGGCGGTTGCGGCAAGACGCTCTGCCAGACTTGGGTTTGCAGGCACAACCCCACTGGCCGCAAGGGCACCGTAGGCCACATCCCGCGCCGCTTCAGTATCAAGGCTTGCCACGGGGGTGCCAGCCACATTGCCCCCTGCGATATTGGCAATCAGCGCCGCGTTCCGCTCTGCCGAAGAGACGCGCGCAGGGGCAAGGCTATTGGCGACCAGCAACGCATAGGCGTCCTCCTCGCTCAGCACATCACTGCCGGGGGTCAGGCGCGCGGCGATGTTCAGCCCCTCCGGGGCGGCACCCTGATAGACCCTGATCTGCGTCGTCAGGATCGGGTTCAGCGCGGCGCGGGTTTCCAGCGACAGACTGCTTCCAAGCGCTTCGATCGCCTTGACGCGCGCTTCTGCATCCTCTTCGAACCGCGCGGTCAACAGCAATTCAAGCCGGGCCTTGCGTAGTTTCAGATCAGGATCCGGGTCATCCACCGCCCGGCGCAGGGCGGCCAGATGCGAGGCCTCGGGTGCGCGTTCAATCGCCGTGATCGCCTCTTGGCGGCGTGCGGGGTCGGGCGCGGCCAGTTGGAATTGCACCAAAGCGGCGGCGATAACCCCGCGCACGCCGCTGTTGGGTTTCAAATTGTTCAGATCGCGTTTGTCCGCCTCACCGACAACTGCGCCCGTCTCGATGTCCAGCAAGCTGTAGATGTCACCGCCATCTATCTGCGCAAAGAAAAACAGCTTGTCCTCTTTGCGCTGCCAGACCTCTTTTTCACGCCATTTTTCCAGAAAACCGGGTACCGCGTCGTTGTCGATGGCAATCAGCGCGTCCAGCACCACATCGACCGTCCGGCGCGAGGCTTTGGCGACGTCAGGTTCGTTCTCTTGCAGAACCGCCTGCAACGATTGCGCCTCTGCGCCACCGCCCAATGAAACCGTCAGCAGAAGGGTCAGCAACAAGGCGCGCAGCATTGGATATTCCTGGAGGGGGATTAGAAAAAGGCGAGGCCCGCATGCAGGCCTCGCCAAGGGTCAGATTAGTAGTTCGACTTCAGCTGCACGCAGGTCGAGGTCTCTTTGTTGTACATCCCACAGCCCAGATCTTTCCAGTCAGAGACCAGAACGGCGCTCTCTGGCAGAAAGTCTGTCCATGCGTCACCGGGGACCTCTGAGGTCTGGCTGATGATGTCAAACTGGCCCTCTGCCGTGATCTCACCGATCAGGACGGGCTTGGCGAGGTGGTGGTTTGGCAGCATCACAGCCGTGCCCCCGGTCAGGTTCGGAAACTCTTGGCCATACATCGCTGCGCGGACCGCATCGACGTCTGTGGTGCCAGCCGCCTCAACCGCGTTCACCCACATGTTGAAGCCGATGTAATGGGCCTCCATCGGGTCGTTGGTCACGCGCTCTTCGCCCATCTTGGCTTTCCAGGATACGATAAAGCCGGTGTTGGCGTCGGATTCAGCGGACTGAAAGTAGTTCCAGGCGGCGAGGTGACCGACAAGGTTGGTGGTGTCCAGACCGGACAGTTCTTCTTCACCCACCGAGAAGGCAACGACGGGGATGTCGTCGGCTGACACACCGGCGGCGGCCAGTTCCTTGTAGAACCCGATGTTCGCGTCACCGTTAATGGTGGAAATTACGCCGACCTTTTTGCCGTCAGCACCCAACGCGACAACGTCGGCCACAATCTTGGACCAGTCAGAGTGACCGAAGGGCGTGTAGTTTACGAAGATATCGCTTTCTGGAATGCCTTTGTCCTTGAGGTACTGCTCAAGAATCTTGTTGGTGGTGCGGGGATAGACATAGTCGGTGCCCAGCAGCGCGAACTTCTCGACACCCAGTTCTTCGAGGAAATAATCGGTGGCAGGGATTGCCTGCTGGTTCGGGGCAGCGCCTGTGTAGAATACGTTCTTAGAGCTTTCTTCGCCCTCGTATTGCACAGGGTAGAACATCAGACCGTTCAATTCCTCAAGAACCGGCAGTGCGGATTTGCGGCTGACAGAGGTCCATGATCCAAAGATCACGTCAACCTCAGAGACGGTCAGCAATTCGCGTGCTTTTTCCGCAAACAGCGGCCAGTCAGAGGCCGGGTCGACCACAACTGCCTCCAACTGCTCGCCCAACAGACCGCCTTTTGCGTTCTGCTCGTCGATGAGCATCAGCATGGTGTCCTTCAGCGTCGTTTCAGAGATCGCCATTGTGCCCGACAACGAGTGCAGGACGCCAACCTTGATCGGCTCGGCAGCAACAGGAAGTGCCAGGGCACTGATGGTCGCGGCCAAGGCCATTTTACGGGTGATATTAAACATGAATTTCCTCCAGCAGGGGCGCGCTTGCCTTGCACGGCCTTGGCCACACAAGTAAGGCTGCTCCCCGCAACTTCGCGTTGCAAAAGTGTGGCGACCAGTTCGATTTCCAGGTCAGCAGGTCGTCACACGCCTTCGTTCTTTTGGCCGAAATATGTCCGGGACCCCAAGGTCAGGCAAAAACAACTGTGCGGCGCGGGGGCGTGACTTCAAGGACCCTACCAAGGGCGCATGCGCGATCAAAGGTATTTGACTATTTTTTAGGCGATCTGATGGGGTGTGATTAATTATCTGGCGGCCCGCCAAATGTTGATCGTCTTATCCAGAGGAATACTGCGCAAACCCGAGTCGGGGCGCTTAGGCAATCGCCTGTTCGATGGCCAAGGCAAGTTTGTCAGTCAGCGCGTCCAACTGCGCGTCCTCAATGATGAACGGCGGGGCCAGCAAAATATGATCGCCTTGCCGCCCGTCAATCGTGCCCGCCATCGGATAGCAGATCAGCCCTGCGTCAAAGGCCGCCTGTTTGAGCCGCACGGCGAGTTTGCGCGATGGGTCAAAGGGCGCTTTGGTCTCTCGATCCGCGACAAGTTCGATACCGCGAAACAGGCCCCTCCCCCGAATATCGCCCACATGGGGATGCTGGCCGAACCGCGCCACAAGCCGCGTTTGCAGCTTGTCCCCCTGTTCCTGCACCCGAGAGATCAACCCCCTGTTAAGGATCGCGTTGACCACAGCCACACCCGCCGCAGCCGCCACCGGATGACCGAGGTAGGTGTGTCCGTGTTGGAAAAACCCGCTGCCAGCAGCGATGGTGTCGTAGATTTCAGAGGTGCACAGCATCGCACCAATCGGTTGATACCCCGCGCCCAAGCCCTTGGCGATACACAGAATATCAGGCGCAACGCCATCTTGTTCACAGGCAAACAACGCACCTGTGCGCCCCATGCCGCACATGACCTCATCGAGGATCAGCAGCACGCCGTATTGATCGCAAATCTCGCGCACCCGCCTGAAATAGCCCGGCGCGGCGGTGACCGCCCCCAGCGTCGCGCCCACCACAGGTTCCGCCAAAAAGGCCATGACAGTGTCTGGCCCAAGGCGCAAAATCTCATCCTCTAACGCCTGCGCGGCGCGCAGACCGTAGGCCTCAAGGCTCTCGCCCTCGTGGCGGTTGCGGTATTCATAGCAGGGCTCAATATGGCTGACGTCCAGCAAAAGCGGCGCGAATTGCTGGCGACGCCATTCATTGCCACCCGCACTCAGCGCGCCGATGGTGTTGCCGTGATAGCTTTGCTTGCGCGCGATCAGCTTACCCCGCTGCGGCGCGCCGCGTTCGACGTGATACTGCCGCGCCAGCTTTATCGCCGCCTCTGTCGCCTCTGACCCACCAGACACAAGTTAAACGCGGTCCAGCGATCCCGGCGCATGGGCGATCAGCAGATCGGCCAGTTCCTCTGCCGGATCAGAGGTGAAAAAGCTGGTATGCGCATAGGCAAGCTTGTCCAACTGCGCCTTGATCGCCTCGATGACCTCGCTATCGCCATGTCCAAGGCACGACACCGCCGCCCCGCCAGAGGCATCCAGATAGGTCTTGCCCGTCTCGTCGGTCAGGTAACACCCCTGCCCCCCCACCGCGCGCGGCACATTGGCGTGACAATTGCGGGGAAAGATATGGGACATGGGATGATCCTTTCCTAAGTGGGGCTAGCCGAGAAGAATCGCGATCCGATGCAGGGCAAAGCCATAGCCATCGGTGCCGCACCCCGCGATCACCGCATCCGCGCGCCCCGACACAAAGGAATGATGGCGGAAGGCCTCGCGTTTGTGGATGTTAGAGATATGCACCTCCATCACGATCCCGTCAAAGGCGTTCAGCGCATCAAGGATCGCCACAGAGGTATGCGAATAGGCCCCCGGATTGATCACGATTGCGCCCGCTTTGGTACGCGCTTCCTGAATCCAGTCGACAAGCTGCCCCTCATGGTTGCTTTGCATCGCGCGCACCTCGAGACCCAGATCCGCAGCGATTGCCGTGCTTTTCGCCTCGACATCGGCAAGGGTCTCTGCCCCATAAATCTCTGGCTGGCGCTG
>CALGTJ010000273.1 GCA_937901435.1 uncultured Rhodobacter sp.
GAGCTTGTCCGACGCAGCAAGGACAGGCCGACTGCCCTTTGGTCAACACAGGTGATGATGGATCATCCCGAACTGGTCCAAGAGGTACACGAGGATTTCTTTGCCGCCGGGGCCCAGATTGCGACCACCAATACCTATGCCTTGCTGCGCGACCGTCTGGCGCATGTCGGGCTGGAAGATCGACAGGCAGACTTGACCGATGTTGCGATCAAGGCGGCAGAACGCGCGCGGGATGCGGCTGGTAGGGGTGCGGCAGGAGGCGGGCTGATTGCCGGGTCAATCGGGCCTTTGGTGCAGAGTTATCGCCCGGACCTGTGCCCGCCCGCGGCAGAGGCGGCAGAGCTTTATGCCTATCCGGTTTCCTTGATGAAAGACCGTGTGGATCTGTTCCTGTTGGAAACCATGGCCTCGGTGGATCAGGCAGAGGGCGCCCTGTGCGCAACATTGGGGCTGGGGTTGCCGGTGTGGCTGGCGGTGAGTGTGTCGGATGAGGATGGCACGCGGCTGCGCTCTGGCGAGCCGCTAAGCGATCTGGCCCCGATGCTGGACGCGTATAGGCCCGATGCGATTTTGCTGAATTGTTCACGTCCCGAGGCGGTCAGCGAGGGCTTGCCGTCGCTTGCGTCATTTGGTCTGCCGTTCGGGGCCTATGCCAACGGGTTCACGCGGATCAGCGATGGGTTCAAGGTGAACAAGCCGACGGTAGATGCGTTGGAAGGGCGTGTGGATTTGGGTCCTGAGGCCTACGGGGATATAGCGCAGATCTGGGCCGAAATGGGTGCCACGATTATTGGCGGATGCTGCGAGGTCGGGCCTGCGCATATTGCAGAGCTTGCGCGTCGGTTCGGGTCAGGTGACGACTCTTCTGCCCTGACGGGCATCCTCGCAAAGCCTGCCATTGCCTCTGTGGGAGAGATGTAAATGAGCGTTCCCGACAAAGCCCGTGTGGTCATTATTGGTGGCGGTGTCATCGGGTGTTCGGTGGCCTATCATATGGCCAAGCTGGGCTGGCGCGATGTGGTCTTGTTGGAACGCAAGCAACTGACCTCTGGCACCACATGGCACGCGGCGGGGCTGATCGGCCAGCTGCGGGCCAGTTCCAATATGACCAAGCTCGCGCGCTATTCGCGAGAGCTTTACACGGGGCTTGAGGCCGAAACCGGGATTGCGACGGGTCTGCGCACGGTTGGGTCGATCACGGTGGCGCTGACCGGGGAGCGCCGCGAAGAGATCTATCGGCAAGCCTCGATGGCAAGGGCGTTTGGCGTTCCGGTCGAGGAAATCAGCCCGAGCGAGGCCAAGGCCCGCTATCCGCATCTGAACATCGCGGATGTGGTTGGCGCGGTTTATCTGCCCACGGATGGGCAGGGGGATCCGGCCAATATCGCGCTGGCCATGGCCAAGGGCGCGCGGCAGATGGGGGCCAAGGTGTTGGAACGCACGCAGGTCACGGGGCTGCACAAGGCAGGTCGGCGCGTGACGGGTGTGGAATGGAAGGATGCCACCGGCGAGGGCGTGATAGACTGCGAGCATGTCGTCAATTGCGGTGGCATGTGGGGGCATCAGGTCGGGCGCATGGCCGGGGTGAATGTCCCGCTGCAGGCCTGCGAGCATTTCTATGTTGTGACCGAGCCAATAGAGGGGCTTGGCCAGCTTCCGGTGTTGCGTGTTCCGGACGAATGCGCCTACTACAAAGAGGACGCAGGCAAGATGCTGTTGGGTGCGTTCGAGCCTGTGTCAAAGCCATGGGGGCCGATCCCGCAGGATTTCGAGTTTGACCAACTGCCCGAGGATTTCGATCATTTCGAGCCGATTCTGGCGGCGGCTGTCAACCGGATGCCGATGCTGGAACAGGCGGGAATTCATACGTTTTTCAACGGGCCAGAGAGTTTCACACCGGATGACGCCTATCATTTGGGGCTTGCGCCAGAGATGGACAATGTCTGGGTCGCGGCCGGGTTTAACTCTATCGGAATCCAGTCAGCCGGGGGCGCGGGCATGGCGCTGGCGGCGTGGATGGAGAGTGGAGAGAAGCCCTTTGATCTGGGTGACGTGAACATCAGCCGGATGCAGCCATTTCAGGGCAACAAACGTTATTTGATGGCACGTTCGACAGAGACCTTGGGGCTGCTGTACGCCGATCATTATCCCTATCGTCAAAAAGCCACGGCACGCGGTGTGCGGCGCACGCCTTTTCATGCGCAGCTTTCCGAAAATGGCGCGGTGTTTGGCGAATTGGCGGGGTGGGAGCGGGCGAATTGGTTTGCAGAGGCGGGGCAGGACCGCGAGTATCGCTATAGCTGGAAACGCCAGAACTGGTTTGAAAACGCGGCGCGCGAACACCGCGCGGTGCGCGAGAACGTCGGGCTTTATGACATGTCCAGTTTCGGCAAACTGCGCGTTGAGGGGCGCGATGCCGAGCCGTTTTTGAACCATCTGTGCGGCGCGGATCTGTCGGTGCCGGTCGGCAAGATCGTCTATACGCAGTTTCTGAATTCAACGGGAGGGATCGAGGCGGATGTGACCGTCACGCGTCTGTCAGAGACCGTTTATCTGGTGGTCACACCTGCCGCCACGCGGCTTGCGGATGAGACGTGGCTGCGCCGTCATCTGGGCGAGCGGCACGTGGTGATCACCGATGTGACGGCGGGCGAGGGCGTTCTGGCCGTCATGGGGCCGAATGCGCGCAAGCTGATGCAGGCGGTGTCACCCAATGATTTCAGCAACGACACCAACCCGTTTGGCACCGCGCAGGAGATCGAAATCGGCATGGGCCTCGCCCGCGTGCATCGCGTCACTTACGTGGGCGAACTGGGCTGGGAGGTCTATATGCCCACCGATATGGCGGGTCATGTGTTTGAAACGCTCTGGCAGGCGGGGCAGGGCATGGGGGCCAGATTGTGCGGGATGCATATGATGGACTCGTGCCGGATCGAAAAAGGGTTCCGCCACTTTGGCCATGATATCACCTGCGAGGATCATGTGCTGGAGGCGGGTCTGGGGTTTGCCGTCAAGACGGCCAAGCCCGCGTTTATCGGTCGCGACGCCGTTCTGCGTAAAAAGGACGAGGGGCTGGCAACGCGGATGGTGCAATTTCGCCTGACAGATCCCGCGCCGCTGCTTTATCACAACGAACCCATTTTGCGGGATGGCACCGTGGTCGGCTATGTCTCCAGCGGAGCCTATGGGCATACATTGGGCGGCGCGATGGGTATGGGATATGTGCCCTGCAAAGGCGAATCTGTCGCGGATCTGCTGGCATCAGAGTATCAGATCGAGGTGGCGGGCCGCTTGGTCGGGGCTGTGGCCTCTGTCACGCCGATGTATGACCCAAAGGCG
>CALGTJ010000274.1 GCA_937901435.1 uncultured Rhodobacter sp.
TACGCTACCGCCGCCATCACACACCCTCGCCTCGATGAATAATCCGGGTTAGGGACATCGGTTCAAGAGGTGGAGCCAAGTGGTAATGAGCTCCCCAAATTTCTACCGCCTGTTGTGGATGTGTAATGGACTACTTTGCGCGCTGGTTTCGACCAAATATCGCGCAGTCCACGCAAAGCCAAAGCGCGGAATCAAGGCCTTTGGCCGCCGCGCATCGTCTGGCCGCCCCCCCGGCCTGACGATTTGCCGATGTAAGCGCGACGATATAGGTCATAAGGACGTGGCTGGCATAAAGCGCTCCGTCAAAACGTCGGATCGTCATGCCGCGGCCAGACGATGCGCGTCTTGCGCTGCGACCCATGCGTAGGGTGGGCAGTCCTGCCCGCTACCCCTCAAACAACCAAACGCAACACCAGATACGGCACCAAGAAAAACACCAGCACCAAGATCTTATACCCCGCAAGGTACTGGAAATAGGCCAAATTCAAAGCGGCCTCGTCGATGGCAAACATCCTCTGATGCACGCCAATAATCCACCCGCGAAACCCGACCAACGCAATCGCAATCACCGCCAACAGCGCGAAATGCACCAGCGTCGCCCAGCCCAGAAATGTCACGAGATCCTCTGTCATAGCCGCTCTCCCCAAGACCAGATTTCACCATATCACACCCAACCTCTGGCCGTGTCTCTAACCTCGATCAAGATCCGGCTCTGACCCGAAAACCAACGAAACCCTCGACAAAACGGACCTTTTGGGTGTTATTCTTCCCTAAAAACCAATTTTCAGGGAGATCAATCATGTTGCACCGTCGTTTGTTCCTCGCCCTTATGGCCCTCATCTTTACGCTCCCGCTTGCCCATGCCCAAGTTGCCATGCCGGCGGGCACAACCCTTATCATCCTGCGCCATGCGGACCGGGTGAACGAGGATCTAACCGCCAAGGGCATCGCCCGCGCGCAGGCGCTGGTCGGCGCGCTGCAAGGCGTCAAGATCGACGAGATCTACTCCCCCGGCATCAAACGCAACCTCGACACCGCCGCCCCCCTCGCCACAGCACGTGGGCTGGCGGTCAAACGTATCCCGGCCGCGAACCCGGCGGCAAAGCTGATGGCGCGGGGTGGCGGCAAGTCAATCGTCTGGATCGGGAACAAGGGCAATCTTCGGTCGATCTGGGACGCACTTGGCGCACCGGGTCCGGCCCCTCTCGAGTATGGCGACCTCTTTATCGTCACACCCGGAGGATCGGCCCCCAATGTCACCCGTCGTCATTTCGGCCCCTGAAAACAATCTCAAGCTTTCCCTTGCTATTCGCGGGGGCACCCCCCATATGGGGGATGCGAACGTTTTTCTAATCGACCACTGTCTCCCCTAATACGGCTTTCAGTCTATCGATCCTGACCGACCAAGCCGAGCTGCTGCATTCTGTGGGTAGCATCATTATTAGGAGATCACACGATGGCTAATGGCACCGTGAAATGGTTCAATTCCACTAAAGGCTTCGGCTTTATCGCACCTGAGTCCGGCGGCAAGGACGTTTTCGTCCATATCTCCGCGCTCGAGCAGGCTGGCCTGTCCAGCTTGAACGACGACCAGAAAGTGACATTCGACGTAGAGTCCGGCCGTGATGGCCGTGAGTCCGCGATGAACATCGCACTGGCGTAAAAGCCGTTCGGTGGGGAATCCCACCAGATGATACAAAGGACGCGCTGCGATGCGCGTCCTTTTTTTATGCCGCCACGAGTGTTGTGACCCACATTCCCACGGCAAACACCGAATGGGCGAGCAGGCCCATCCCACGCGTTTTCCAGGGGGCCGCCGTCTTTGCCGCGGCCCAGCCAAGGCCCAGACCGGGGTGCAGCAGAAACCACCCCGCCCCGATGGTCGCAATCCCAAAGATCCAGACCGGGACAAAGCTGGGGTCCACCAGCCAGCCCGCGCCCATGATGACCAGGAAAATCACGCCATACGCCGCGCCAACGGCATAGTGAAACAGCCAGCCAAGGCCTAATTCCTGCGGCACGGGGTCTGCCACGCCTATATCATCGTGAAACACCTGCCCCGGCAAATGTCCGACCCATCGCCCGATCATCGCCCAGTTTGGCAAGGGCAGGCCATAAACCCGCCGCAGGATCAGGGCCCACAGGTCCATGGCGACGGTGCCGCCAATGCCAATCAAGACGCCCATGACCAAAAGATATCCCATTTCGTCGCTCCCAGACCGATGTGCCCCGCGTACCGCAGTATCCTGTTTTGGGACGCCCGTCACCTCAGGATCGCGCTGTCCTTTGCTTGAATCCAGAGCGCGATACAGAACTAAGAGGTGGTCCTAGTTCTTCGACCACTTTG
>CALGTJ010000275.1 GCA_937901435.1 uncultured Rhodobacter sp.
GGCCTCATCAAAGCCTGAAACATAAAAACCACGGCGCAAACCCATGCGCCGTGGTCTCTCACCTGAAAAAAGAGTAGACCCCCGCGATGCTCATCGTCTCAATGTCTACCATTCCTTCACGCTTTAACATGATCGCGCCAGCGCTGGAAAGCCTGCTGGCGCAAAGCGCAAAGATCGACCGGATCATCCTTTATATCCCGCAGGAATACCGCCGGTTCAAAGATTACGACGGTCGTTTGCCCAAAGTGCCTGACGGCGTCGAAATTCGGCGTGCCAACAAGGACTATGGCCCCGCCACCAAGATTTTTTGCGCGGTACAAGAGTTCGCGGATCAAGACTGCGATATCCTGTTTTGTGATGATGACCGGATCTATGCCCATAACTGGGCGCAAACCTTGTTAGAGGCGCGCGCGATCAAGCCCGGTGCCTGCATCGCCACCATGGGACGCGAGGCCAGCACGCTGTTTGACAGCAAACAAATTCGCACGCATCAACCCCGCGTCGTCAAACGGGAATGGCAAAAAGACTACTGGTTTTTGCTGCGTTATGCGCTTTGGTACATGATCCGCCGCCTGCCCAGTCGTCCAGACCGGCCTCGACGCAAGGTCTTCAAGACCGCTGGCTACATCGATATTTTGATGGGATTCGGCGGCGCACTGGTCAAGCCAAGCTTTTTTGAACCCGAGGACTTTGACATTCCCGAGGGCTGCTGGACCGTCGATGATATCTGGATTTCGGGTATGCTGGCACGCAAGGGCATAGGGATCTGGATCCCTGCAAATGTGAACGAACCGGCCAACACCAACGCCTATTTGTCGGACCCACTTTGGGCCTCGACCATCGAAGAGATTGGGCGGGTCGGGGCCGAAGACATCACTTTTGAATACCTGCAAAAGACCTACGGAATCTGGCCCTGACCTTTGCCAGCCCGCGTCCCTTTCATCTTGGCAAAAATACTCTTGGGTGGTCTGGAGGGGTAAAACCCCTCCAGCGGATCGGATTGCAGCGCAATTCGAAATATTACCCTAAAGGTTCAGGTATCCGCGCATCAGAACATAGCCCTGCCCACTGACCTTAACCCCTGAAATATCATCGCGTGGCCCCAGAACCTCGACGACCGCCTGACCAGGTCGGCCTAGCCAATGGCCCTGTTCGGCCACAAAATCTGGCGTTTTCAATAAGTTCTCAGCCCACAGGTAACTCGCCATAGCCCCCGTCGCAGACCCGGTAAAAGGGTCCTCGGGCGGCAAGGGCGGCGGCATCAAGAGGCGCGAAAACGTGTCTCCGGCGTCTGTTGCACCGCTCAGCGTCACCCAGAACGGCTCCATCACACGGCTCTCAAATCCATCGCAGGCGATCTTGCGGAACATGTCCAGCGCCTCGACATTCAGCCTGACCCGAGACAGCGCCTCTTGTGTGCGCAGGATCGTGACGCAAAACGGCAGACCTGTCGAGACCATGCGTGGCGTGCCAAGAATGTCCTGTTCGTCCAGTCCACCGACGGCTGCGACAAGTTCTGGATCGACCCAAGACCCGAATTGTGGACGCACTTGGGTCATCGTGATTACCGGCGCACCGCTGTCTTCGTCGCTGATCGTGACCTCGACGGGACCGGCCCCCGTTTCCAAGGTAATGCGCCCGCCACGCACAAGCCCGCGATCTGCCAGCGAGGCCACCGTTGCGATCGTTGGATGCCCGGCAAACGGGATCTCTGCATTCGCAAGGAAATAGCGCACCTTGATGTCGGCAACCGCAGAGGGGCCCAGAAACGTACATTCCACCAGCCCCGTTTCACGCACAATGGACATGCACAGGTCGTCCTGCATCGCGTCACCGCCATAGACCACCGCACATCCATTGCCACCAAAGGGCTTTGCCGAAAATGCATCGACCCAGTCAAACTCAAAGGGCATTTATCGGCTTTCTTGACCGGCCTCGCGGCGCAGCGCGCCTGTTATCAGATCAGATCAACGCGCCATTAATGAACGTTTACCGGCGCCATGTCGTTTTGGCGTGCCAGCATAAACGCCAGCTTGCGATCACGCACAACCGCCAGACGCTCTCCGTCTGAATTGTGAACGGCAAACACCGTTTTCTGCGTTCCGACGATCTGCGCCTGCACATCACTTGGCAGGTCCTCGACCTCGACCGGGCGAATGTAAACAATGTTGCGCGCGGCCTCTGCGTTGGCCTCTGCTTCGAAAGTATACCGTTGATCCATTTTTGCCTCCTTCAATCAGGCCGACTTGATCTTGATGGTCTGCACGACTCTTTCGGGTTCCGTCCGCGAAAGATCCACATGCAGTAATCCGTTTTCCATGGTTGCACCTGCAACCTCGACACCGTCTGCTAAAACAAAGCTACGTTGAAACTGTCGCGCGGCAATGCCCCGGTGCAGAAAAACGCGCGTGTCATCCTCGTCAACCTGACGGCCCCGAATGACCAGTTGATTGTCTTCCACCTGTATTGACAGGTCTTTTTCCGCAAATCCGGCCACGGCCAGTGTGATGCGATAGGCGTTTGCGCCCCTTTGTTCGATGTTGAACGGGGGATAGCCATTGTTGTCGGACTTTGCTGTCCGCTCCATCAGTCGTTCCAACTGCTCGAACCCCAAAAGATAGGGATGAGCCCCCAAAGTCATCTTTGTCATCGACACGTCCTTTGCCAAGCGACAGTCAACGCGGTCCCTTTATGGCAACCGCTGAAATGAATATGGGGGCGGTTGACGCAACGTACAAGTCTGCAATGACACAGCTTTTCAAAGGCGCGACATCGTCAGGCTTGGTGGAATCACGGAATGGCTGTAAACTCGGTCAAGTATTCACGACTCATGGGGCTGCCGTAAATGAACATGTCGTCCAAGATGGACATCGAAGACGTTCTGCGAGTCGAACTAGAGGTTTTCAAGCGAGAGCATCGCGATCTCGACGACGCCATAACGGCCCTCCAGCACAGCCTGAACCCGGATCAGTTGCAGTTGCGGCGACTTAAGGTGAAAAAACTTTCCCTGAAAGACAAGATCGCCCGGATCGAGGACCAGCTGACGCCAGACATCATTGCGTAAGCCTCTGGGCTGGCTATAGTGCCCCCTCGCAAATCGGAGGGCGCGCGTTTGAGCATTCAAGTCGGTATCATCATGGGCAGCCAGTCAGACTGGCCCACAATGAAGGCAGCCGCCGATATTCTGGACGAGCTTGGCGTGGCTTATGAGGCCAAGATCGTCTCGGCCCATCGCACGCCAGACCGCCTGTGGGACTATGGCAAAACCGCCGTTGCGCGCGGTTTGCAGGTGATAATCGCTGGCGCAGGAGGTGCGGCTCATTTGCCCGGCATGATGGCGTCCAAGACCCGCGTGCCCGTGGTCGGTGTGCCGGTCGAGACCCGCGCGCTTAAGGGCGTTGACAGCCTCTATTCCATCGTCCAGATGCCCCGCGGCTTTCCCGTCGCCACCATGGCCATCGGAGGCGCGGCGAATGCGGGGCTGATGGCGGCACAGATCCTCGCGTTGCAGGACCCTGACCTTGCGCACCGTCTGGACGCGTGGCGCGATGCCCTGTCCAACTCTATCCCGGAAGAACCCAGCGATGACTGAATCCCTCGCCCCCGGCAGTATCATCGGCATCCTCGGCGGCGGTCAATTGGGCCGAATGCTCTCTGTCGCTGCGGCACGCCTTGGCTTTCGGACCCATATCTATGAACCCGGCGCATATCCCCCCGCCTCTCATGTGGCCGCGCAAACAACAACTGCGGCTTATGACGATCACGCCGCCCTCACAGCCTTTGCGCAAAGCGTCGATGTGGTCACCTACGAGTTCGAGAATGTCCCGACCGCCGCTCTGGATCTGATCGAATCCCTCTGCCCGATCCGCCCGAACAGACGCGCCCTCTCTGTCAGTCAGGACCGCCTTACAGAAAAGACCTTTCTGCACGACCTCGGCATCGCCACCGCGCCCTTTGCCGATATCACCTCTGTCGCAGATCTGACGCAGGCGACCCGAACCATCGGCACGCCCTCAATCCTGAAAACCCGCCGCTTCGGCTATGACGGCAAGGGGCAGGTGCGACTGTCGGCCGAAACCGATCCCGTCCAAGCCCTGTCAGACTTGAACAACGCCCCTGCAATCCTCGAAGGCTTCGTTCCCTTCACCAAAGAGGTCAGCGTCATCGCTGCCCGTGGCCTGACCGGAGAGATCGCCTGTTTCGATCCCGGCGAAAACGTGCACCGCGACGGTATCCTGCACAGCACCAGCGTGCCTGCCAGTCTCAGCGCCGCACAGCGCACCGATGCGATCCTTCTGGCCGCCAAGATCCTGAATGCGCTGGATTATGTCGGCGTGCTGGGGGTCGAACTGTTCATCACACCGCAGGCGCTGATCGTCAACGAAATTGCCCCGCGCGTGCATAATTCCGGTCACTGGACCCAGAACGGTTGCGCCATCGACCAATTCGAACAACACATCCGCGCCATCGCCGGCTGGCCTCTGGGCGATGGCAAACGCCACAGCGACGTGGAAATGGAAAACCTGATCGGTGACGATGTCGACCGCATCCCGGAACTTGCCAGACAGCCGAACACGGCGATCCACCTCTATGGCAAGGCCGACACAAAGCCCGGCCGCAAGATGGGGCATATCAACCTAATCAAGACAACCTGACCCCTCCTCCGCGCGTCGCCTCTCACTTTGCGAAAAACCAGCGCGCGGTAGCGCCCATTTTGGTCATCTCAGGTCGAGGAAAACCCAGAGATCGCCAGCGCCGCCATCCGCTCTACTGCGTCCACCAGACGCAGCTTTTCCCGGAACGCGCCATGTTCAAGGAATTCCAGCACCTGCGCGATCACCAGAGGGTTCACCATCATAAAGGTATGGCTGACCGGCAGGGTGATGTGGTCCTTCATCCCCTCCATCCGGGTTGAGGCAACAGAGACTTTGCCATCGTTCTTTTCACCAATCACCACGTTGTAAATCGGGTTTAGCGATTGGGTTCCCGCGATAACGCCCAGCTCGTACCACGCCGGGCCAAGCCGCTTTGGCAGGCTACCCTGATCGGTGCCTAGCTGCATCCCGGCAGGGCCATTGATCCATTCAAACGGCTTGAGATCAACAAAGGCATCCACAATTTCGGACCCTTGATTCGGTGGCCCCAACATCACCACGCGCCCGATATTCTCGGGACGATGCGCGCCCAACCAGTGGCGGACCAAAATACCGCCCAGCGAGTGGGTCACAAAATGCACTCTCTTACCGCCACAGGACGCCACTGCCGGGGCGACCGCCTGTTCCACCAACTGCTCGACACTGACCCGTGTCGAGGCATAGCGTTGGTTCACAACCACATAGCCCTCGGCCTCTAAGGCCTTGGCCAAGACAGCCATAGACCCCGGCCCGCGCGCCAACCCATGCAGCAGCACGACGCATTCTCCGTTCTTGGGTTTGGCAGGTGGTCTGGTCATACGCTCTCCGACCCTGATCTTGGTAAATATCAATTAAGCTTCCTTTCGCGCGGGGGAAAGACATGGCTTGCCACGACCCGACAGACGCGCCAATTTGCGCCGATGTCCAACCGTCCGCCTCGCCTTGCTGTTCGTGCTTTGATCCTGCGGGATCAACGTCTTTTATTGGTTAACGCCTGGCCAGACGGGCAAAGTGATTTGTGGTGCGCCCCCGGCGGCGGGGTCGAGCCGCATAGCAGCCTGCCCGACAATCTGATCCGCGAAGTTTATGAGGAAACCGGGCTAACGGTGCGCGTGGACGCCCCCGCGCTGGTCAATGAGTTTCACGCGCCAGAGCGGGATTTTCATCAGGTCGATGTGTATTTCCACGCCACCATCATAACAGGCACCCTGTCAGAGGATTGGACCGACCCAGAGGGGATCGTCACGCAGCGCCGCTTTTTTTCGCAAAACGAACTGGCCGGGATCAGGTTCAAGCCGGACAGCCTGCCTCATGTCGCATGGGACAGTGGCACGCGGATCACCTATGACGCTTTGGAACCCTTGGTGCGCTGACCTGCCAGCGCAGACAAGGCGACCCCACCCAATACCAGCACCGAGGCGAGCAGAAACTTGACGCTTGCGCCCTCGCCCAAAAAAATCACGCCCCCGGTCAGCGCAATCACCGGGACAGTCAATTGCGCAACCGCAGCAACCGAGGAGGCCAACCTCGGCAAGACGCTATACCAAAGCGCATAGCCCATGGCAGAGGTCACAACACCGGATAAGACGGCAAGGGTCACACCCAGCGTGCTGGCCGGTTGTGCATCAGGCGAGACAGGAACAATGGCCAGCAAGACAAAGCATAATGGAGCCGCAAGGATGAAATTCGCGGCCGTTGCGGCAAGAGGCTCTGCGCCTTTGCGGCCAACCAGCGAGTAGACGCCCCATCCCACGCCTGCCGCCACCATAAGCCCGGCGTGCAGAACAGAAGTCTGCGTATCACCGCTTGGCCACAGCAGCCACGCCAGCCCGCCAAAGGCCAATGCCGCGCCGCACCACCGCAGCGGCGGTATCGGCTCTTTCGCAAGCAGTCCTGCGCTGAACATGGTCACCTGCACCACACCGAATAAGATTAACGCGCCAACGCCCGCGTCCAACGACACATAGGCCAGCGAGAAGCCCAGCAGATAGACCGCCAAAGACACGACTCCCGTCGCACGATACGGCCCCAGCAAAGACAGCCTGCGGTCCCGGACAAGCACCATCACCGCCAGCGCCACCGCACCAGACGCGACGCGGATCCACGCAAAGGCCAAGGCGCTGATCTCGCCATCTGTCAAAGCCGCGCGGTTCAAGACAGAGTTTGCCGCAAAGGCGATCATCACCAAAGCCGTAAGTAGAAATGTTCGCAAGGGCGGCTCCTGTAAGGGTTTGATCGGGCAATCAATATGTCGCCTTGCCCACATCTGCCAAGTCCGCGCCTAAAACACCAGTCAAGATCCACGCACTGCACGTGCACAGAACTCGCTATCGGCGATCAGGTGTTGCCAATTCAAAAGCATCAAGCCCAAACATCACGGTGATGTCCTCTGATCTGCGCAAATGCGGAAACAGGATTCGGCAGGGTCGCACACCAGACAGGATCACCGCGCCGAAATGACCCGTGTTTGGGGATACCGCACAGACCTGTCGGGGTCTGTCGCATTTTCAAATGAAACCCACTTACGCAGCTCCTCAATCAACTTCAAAACATGGTCCTTAAGCGAAAGAGGGATCCCAAACCGACTGCGCCACAGGCACCAGTTTCGTCGTGTCTTAAACCTTGAATCGATCAAATCGCATTTGGCCTTCTGCAGAACGAGGGATATTATCGTTTCAGAATTCGGTCGTATATCGACACCACAACAAAAAAGGGCACCCAACGGGTGCCCTTTCTGTAACGTCATGCAGCCAAAGCTTACATCATGCCGCCCATGCCGCCCATGTCGGGCATGCCGCCGCCGCCGCCGGCACCTGGCTTTTCAGGCTTGTCGGCGATCATGGCTTCGGTGGTGATCAGCAGACCAGCGATGGATGCTGCATCCTGCAGAGCCGTGCGTGTCACTTTGGCCGGATCGATCACGCCAAACTTGAACATGTCGCCATATTCGTCGGTCTGAGCGTTGTAACCAAATGTCAGGTCGTCGCTTTCGCGGATCTTGCCAGCAACGACGGACCCGTCAACACCAGCGTTCTCTGCGATCTGACGCAGCGGAGCTTCAAGCGCCTTGCGCACGATCACGATACCAGCGTCTTGGTCAGAGTTTTCACCCTTCATGCCGATAAGCGCCTTGGCACCCTGTACCAGAGCAACACCACCACCGACAACGATACCTTCCTGAACAGCGGCACGTGTCGCGTTCAGAGCATCGTCAACGCGGTCTTTGCGCTCTTTCACTTCGACTTCGGTCATGCCACCAACGCGGATCACGGCAACACCGCCTGCCAGTTTGGCAACGCGCTCTTGCAGCTTTTCACGGTCGTAGTCGGACGAGGTCTCTTCGATCTGGCCACGGATCTGGGCAACGCGTGCTTCGATCTCGGCTTTCTCGCCATTGCCGTCGATGACAGTGGTCTCGTCTTTGGTGATCGCAACGCGCTTGGCCGAACCCAGCATGTCGATGGTCACTGACTCCAGCTTCATGCCCAGATCTTCGCTGATCACCTGACCACCGGTCAGAATGGCAAGATCCTGCAACATGGCTTTACGACGATCGCCGAAGCCAGGTGCCTTGACAGCCGCGATTTTCAGACCGCCGCGCAGTTTGTTGACGACCAGCGTGGCCAGAGCCTCGCCTTCAACGTCTTCTGCGATGATCAGCAACGGCTTGCCGGACTGGATAACGGTTTCCAGCAGCGGGACCATTGGCTGCAGCGACGAGAGTTTTTTCTCGTGCAGCAGGATCAGGCAGTCTTCCAGCTCTGCGGTCATCTTTTCGGGGTTGGTCACAAAGTATGGCGACAGGTAGCCACGGTCGAACTGCATGCCTTCGACGACTTCGGTTTCTGTTTCCAGACCCTTGTTCTCTTCGACAGTGATGACGCCGTCGTTGCCGACTTTCTGCATCGCGTCTGCGATCTGCTGACCAATGGCGGATTCACCGTTGGCAGAGATTGTACCGACCTGAGCAACTTCGTCGCTGTCTTTGACTTCACGTGCAGAGGCTTTGATGCCTTCGATCACGGCTGCAACAGCCATGTCGATGCCGCGCTTGAGGTCCATCGGGTTCATGCCAGCGGCGACCGACTTCATGCCTTCTTTGACGATGGCCTGGGCCAGTACGGTCGCTGTGGTGGTGCCGTCGCCGGCCTCGTCATTGGTGCGGGAAGCAACTTCCTTGACCATCTGAGCGCCCATGTTCTCGAACTTGTCCTCAAGCTCGATCTCTTTGGCGACCGTCACACCGTCCTTGGTGATGCGTGGCGCACCAAAGGATTTGTCGATGACGACGTTACGGCCTTTGGGGCCGAGGGTTACTTTGACAGCATCCGCGAGGATGTTGACACCTTTTAGCATACGATTGCGCGCATCGGTGTCGAATTTGACGTCCTTAGCAGCCATTTTGCTTGCTCCTGGTTGTCTGAAATTTCGTGGTATGGGTTTGGAAAACCCAATCGTGTTCTAGCGTGGTCTGAAACGTTGCGATTTAGCCGATCAGGCCAAGGATATCGCTCTCTTTCATGATCAGCAGCTCTTCGCCGTCAACCGTGACCTCCGTGCCGGACCATTTGCCGAACAGGATACGGTCGCCCGCTTTGACGTCCATTGCGATGCGCTCGCCGTCCTCGTCGCGCGCGCCTGCGCCGACTGAAACGATTTCGCCCTCAGCAGGCTTTTCTTTTGCGCTTTCTGGGATGATAAGACCGCCCTTGGTCTTTTCTTCGCCCTCGACACGGCGGACCAGTACTCGGTCATGCAGCGGAGTGAATGCCATTTCTGAACGCTCCCTTGGTTCAATTTCGGTTTCGTTAGCACTCATAGGGTACGAGTGATAACGACTGGCATTTAGGGGGTGGTGCCGCGCGTGTCAACCATTCGGATCGCGAGAATTTGATCCTTTGCTTAACAAGGCGCGCAGAATAGAGTTCGCGGAATGTTTCAGACAAGGTTCCAGCCCATGTTTCGCCTTATATCCATCGTTTTCCTTAGTCTTCTGGCCTCGCGCGGGCAGGCCGCCTGCTCTGGCACCGATCTGTTGGCACAAATGAACGCTCAGGACCGCGAGGCCCTTTATGCAGCCGCAGACGCACAGCCAAATGCGCGCGGGCTGCTGTGGCGTGCGGAACGCGGCGATGAGGTGATTCATATCATGGGCACACTTCACACGGCTGATCCGCGTCACGAGGAGAACATGACAACCCTTGCCCCGCTTATTGCACGTGCCAATACGGTCCTGCTTGAAATGGGCGATGGCGATGAAAAACGCCTACAAGCCAAGATGGCCCGTGAACCGGGGCTGGCCTTTATCATCGACGGTCCCACGCTGCCGGAACGGCTTAGCCCTACAGAATGGGACCAGTTGCGCGCAGCCATGATAGACCGCGGTGTGCCCGGCTTTATGGCCGCAAAGATGAAACCGTGGATGGCGATGCTCACGCTTGGCATGTCCGCCTGCGTGTTCAGGGAAACCAGCCAGGGCAAACGTGGCCTTGACCAGATGATCATTGAACGCGCCAACACCCTTGGCAATCCGGCACAGGCGTTGGAAGACTACGACACCTCGATGTTTCTGTTCACCGATTACGCCGACGCCGAGGTGATGGATATGCTGCGCCTGACCCTCGCTCTGGAAGACGTTGACCCGGACGCGCAATATTCTACGCTGGTCGAGGCCTATTTTCGCGAAGACGTCCGGGTCATCTGGGAGTTCGGCATTGCTCAGACACTCGCAAGCCCCCAAGGGATGAACGAGGCACAGATTTTGGCCGAATACGCACGGCTTGAAGACACGATGATGACCCAGCGCAATCTGGCATGGATGGACCGCATTTTTACCGCTTCGGCTACTGGAGAGGTCTTCGTGGCCGCCGGTGCGCTGCACCTGCCCGGAGAGTTCGGTGTTCTGAACCTGCTGCAACAGGCCGGGTTTTCCCTGACCCGCGTGCCCCTGCAATAGGCGCCAATAACCCTTGCAATACTGTCGTGTTCGATCCACGAACATAGCATGAACCACCATTGCTTTACCCTCGCCGGAACCGACCTGACCGCCCGTACCTCTGGTGCATTGTGGTGGCCAGAGCGTCGGGTGCTTGTGGTGTCGGACCTGCATCTGGGCAAGTCAGAACGGATCGCGCGATTGGGCGGCGCGATGCTGCCGCCCTATGAAACCCGTGACACTTTAGAACGGCTGGACAACGAAATTGCCAAAACCGACCCCAGGATTGTGATCTGCCTTGGCGACAGTTTTGACGATAGCGCGGCGGTCACTGGTCTTCAGGCGGACATAAAGATATGGCTCTTGCGCCTGATGGCCGGGCGGCGTTGGGTCTGGATCGAGGGCAACCACGATCCCTGCCCTGTTGATCTGGGTCCTGTCAATCTGGGCGGCACCCATCTGGCAGACCTTACCCTGCCCCCGCTGACCTTCCGTCATATCGCCCAGCCGGGTGCCTCTGGCGAGGTTTCGGGGCACTACCACCCCAAGGCCGCCATAAAGACCCGTGGGCGCAGCATCTCTCGTCCCTGCTTTCTCTATGACAGTGATCGGCTGATTCTGCCCGCATTTGGAACCTATACCGGCGGACTGCGAAGTAACTCTCGAGTTCTCGCAGCCCTCATGCGACCAGAGGCGCGTGCCATTCTGACCGGGGCCGTTGCCTGTGTCGTGCCAATGCCGGGGCAGGGTTAAATCAGCCCCGCACTCTCTGCATTACGCCGATAGCTCCGGCTGACAGGTACTTCGGACCCATCGATCAGCGTCACATAGTGACGACCATTGCGCCGCACGGCACCCTCTACCGCTTTGCGCGCGACCCAATAAGACCGATGCACCTGCACCCCATCCACACCGTCCAACTCGGCCATCGCATCGGCAAACCGCATCAATAGCGAAAACCGCCCCGCGTCCGTCGTAACCAAGCCATTGATACCGCAGCTTATGCGGCTTGACTGCCCGTGACGGAGG
>CALGTJ010000276.1 GCA_937901435.1 uncultured Rhodobacter sp.
GCTGCGCCTCAACATCGGCAATCTGCACAAACGCCCGCGTCTGGAGGGGTCGTTTTCTGTGCTCAAAGCCCCGGATATTCCGTCGGTTCTGATCGAGTTGGGGTTTATGTCGTCAGAGCGCGATCTGGCCAATCTGCTGTCGGACACGTGGCGCCAACAGGCAGCCATCGGCATCCGTGACGCTTTGCAAAGCTGGGTGATCCGGGACGCCGCCGAGGCAGGCTTGTTGCGCCAGTAACGCCTTGAACCGAAAGGCCTAGTGTTCCAACTGGACGAAGCGCGCCAACCAGACGGTATGGCCATTGCAATCTGGGTCTTCGGGCACGAAATCCAGCACGTCAAAGCCGTTTTCAGCCAAAAGACTGCGATACTCTTCGGGGTCAAGGCTTGCGTGATAGACGGACTGGCCTTCGACCGTGCCCATCACCTCGCCCGCACTTGGACCAGAGGTGAACATCAGAGCCGCGTTTTCCGAGGCATGGGCGGCAAAGACCGGAAACATCGCGCGTTGATCGCCGGGATTGAGGTGAAAAAACGAATTCCACGCAAGGATCGCATCAAAGTCGCGTTGCAGATCCAGCCCGCGCATGTCGGCGTGAATGGCCTCTGCCTCTGGCACGGTTTGCGCAAAGAGGTCTACCATCGCGGCCGCCCCATCGACGCCTGTGACTTTTGCCCGTCTTTCCAACAGGTAACGCGCAATTGGATTGCCAGAGCCACAGCCCAGATCCAGCACGCGCCGTGGCGGTGGGGTGCGCGCCAGCATCCGATCCAGCCAGCGCCGTTCGAACAGAGATTTGTTGCGCGACCGGGCAAAGCCGACGGCAACCGTTTCGTATGTGGGCAAAATATCTTCTGGCGTCATTGGGCGCAGGTATTCCTCTACGAGGCCGTGTGCAAGCCTCACCAAACTGTTACGCACAACATAGCGCAAAAGCGCCGAAGAAATCACCAGAGCTTTTGACCCTTGTTAACGCATTAGGTATAAAGACGGACAAACAAAGGGCTAAGCATGCTTCGTTTTATCGGATCATTTCTAGGGGCGATTTTCAGTTGGGTCACCATCGGGCTTGTTATGGCCGCCTTTGTGGTGGGCGCCATCTTCTGGATGTATGGCCGTGACCTGCCGAATCATGAACAGCTTGCCCAATATGCGCCCCCCACGATCAGCCGGATTTATTCCGGCGAGGGCAAAATGATTGACGAATTCGCGCGCGAGCGGCGTCTTTATGCGCCCTCTGACGAGATCCCCGATCTGGTAAAGCAGGCGTTTATCTCTGCGGAAGACAAGAATTTTTACACCCATAAGGGCTATGATCTGCGCGGTATGGGCGCGGCGGCGCTGGATGCGCTGCGCGGCGGGCGTCTGCGCGGTGCCTCGACGATCACCCAGCAGGTGATGAAAAACTTTCTGCTGTCCTCTGATCGCTCTGCCGAACGCAAGATCAAGGAATTGATCCTCGCCAGCCGCCTCGAAGAAACGCTGAGCAAGGACAAGATCCTTGAACTCTACCTGAACGAAATCTTTCTGGGGCAGAACAGCTTTGGCGTCGCTGCGGCGGCGAAAACTTATTTCAACAAGACACTGGCCGAATTGACCCCCGCAGAGGCGGCGTATCTGGCGGTTCTGCCGAAAGCGCCGTCGAACTATCACCCGGTGCGCCAGCGCGAGCAGGCGACCTTGCGGCGCAATTTTGTTCTGCGTGAAATGTCTGAAAACGGCTATATTTCGACCGCGTCCTATCAGGCCGCCAAGGCGGAACCGCTGCGCTCTGTCCAGAATGGCGACTACGAGCCATTCCGCGCCTCGCTGCCGCCACGTGATTATTTCAGCGACGAGATCCGCCGTCAACTGAGTGCGGATTTCGGCGAGGAAGAATTCTTTAGCGGCGGTCTTTCGGTGCGCGCGACCGTGGATCAGGACCTGCAGGACGAGGCCGCAGCCGCGCTTCAGCGCGGGCTGGAGGACTTTGACCGTGGCCTTGGAATTTGGCGGGGGACACGCAAGACCCTGAAACCAGAGGATCTTGTGGACGAACCCACATGGCGCGAGGCGCTGTCGCGCGTGACTGTCAGCCGAGACGTCAAGGGATGGTCTCCGGCGGTGGTGCTGATGGTGGGCAAGAATGACGCCCGGATCGGGATTGAGGGCGTCGAGGATGACGAGGACGGTCACTGGATTCCGGCCAAGGATGTGCAATGGGCGCGTAAGCGCAACGCCGATGGCTCGCTTGGGTCCAAGGCACGTGTGGCGAGCGATCTGTTGAGCGTTGGCGATGTGGTTCTGGTGCGTCAGATGACCAGTGACAGCGACGGCTCTTTCATCCGCTGGACCCTGCGTCAGGTGCCCGAAGTGCAGGGCGGGTTCATGGCGATGGACGTGCATACGGGCCGGGTTCTTGCCATGCAGGGCGGGTTTTCCTATCAAAATTCGGTGTTTAACCGCGCCACACAGGCGGCGCGTCAGCCGGGGTCATCGTTCAAGCCTTTCGTCTACGCCTCGGCGCTGGATAGCGGGTTTACGCCTGCGACGATCGTGATCGACGCGCCCATCACCGTTGATACGGGCGCGGGAGTCTGGCGCCCTACGAACGCGTCCAAACAATTCTATGGCCCGACGCCGCTGCGCACAGGGATCGAACAGTCGCGCAACTTGATGACGATCCGCCTTGCCGAAGAGATCGGGATGGACACCGTCGCCGGCTATGCCGAGCGGTTTGGGGTCTATGAAAAACTGAACCCGTTTCTTGCCAATGCCTTGGGCCCTCAGGAAACCACATTGTTCAAAATGGTCGCGGCCTATGCGATGTTTGCCAACGGTGGCGAGCGGGTTGAACCCACGCTGGTCGACCGGGTGCAAAACCGCTTTGGCGAGACGGTTTATCGCCACGACCAACGCACCTGTGAAGACTGCCAATACGCCTCGCTAGCGGCTGGGCAAGCGCCCCGTATCACCAGCAACCGAGAGCGTGTGATGGATGCGATCACCGCCTATCAACTGACCTCGATGATGCAGGGCGTGGTGCAGCGCGGGACCGCCCGTGGCCGGGTCAATCTGGGTGTGCCCGTGGCCGGCAAGACCGGCACCACGAATGATGCCAAGGACGTGTGGTTCGTCGGCTTCACCAGCAATATCGTCGCTGGCTGCTATATTGGCTACGACCGCCCGCGCAGCATGGGGCGCGGCGCAAGCGGTGGCGGTATGTGTGGTCCGGTGTTCAACAGCTTTATGAAAAAGGCCACGGCGAAATATGGCGGCGGCAAGTTTGATCTGCCCCCCCGCGGTCACTTTATAAAAATCGACCGGTTCACCGGCGCGCGCCTGCCCGATGGTGCGACAGGCGATAATGTGGTGGCCGAATACTTCCGCGACGGCGAAGAGCCGATCTTTGGCCTTGCCTTTGACGGTGGCTTTGCCATGGGCGCGAACCTGCCGCTGTTTACCCGCGAGGGCGAGGATGCGGGCACCCAGATCCTGACCTCTGACGGCGAGGTGCGTGTAATCCCGAAAAAGGCAGATTTCGGGACGCTCAGTTCCGGTGGGCTGTATTAACGCCGCGTGACTGTTCTGAGATCGCAAAAGCCATCCCAAAAACTGGTTATGCGCGGAGGCGTGCCTTGCCGCAGACCCTGTGCGTTGTTATCACCTCTCTCTGAGACGTTGCTCCAAAGGAAGACCCATGCGCGCCGAGACACAAAACACTGTTGACGCTATCCGAAAATCTCTGGGGCTTTTGCGCCAGCGCATGGACTATGGCACCGCCGCGCATCGGCTAGAGGAATTCAATGCCCGCGTCGAGGATCCAACCCTGTGGGACGACCCGGCCAATGCGCAAAAACTGATGCGAGAACGGCAGATGCTGGTGGATGCGCTCGACACCTACCACGGGATCGAGCGTGATCTGACCGACAACCTTGACCTCATCGAATTGGGCGAGATGGAAGACGACGCAGAGATCATCACAGAGGCCGAGGCCTCGCTGAAATCTCTGGAGGTACGTGCCGCGCAAAAAGAACTAGAGGCGCTGCTGGATGGCGAGGCCGACGGCAACGACACCTTCCTCGAGATCAATTCCGGCGCGGGGGGCACCGAAAGCTGTGACTGGGCCTCGATGCTTGCCCGCATGTATGTGCGTTGGGCGGAAAAGAAGGGCTATAAGGTCGAATTGCAGTCCGAAAGCGCGGGCGAAGAGGCCGGGATCAAATCGGCCAGCTACAAGATTTCCGGCCATAACGCCTATGGCTGGCTGAAATCGGAAAGCGGCGTACACCGTCTCGTCCGCATCTCACCCTTCGACAGCGCGGCCAAGCGGCATACTTCGTTCACCTCGGTCAAGGTCTACCCGGTGGTCGACGACAATATCGAGATAGAGGTGAACCCGGCCGATATCCGACTCGACACCTACCGCAGTTCCGGTGCCGGTGGGCAGCACGTGAACACCACCGATTCCGCCGTCCGCATCACTCATTTTCCGACTGGGATCGTTGTGACGAGTTCGGAAAAATCCCAGCACCAGAACCGCGATATCGCCATGAAGGCCCTGAAATCGCGGCTTTATCAGATGGAACTCGACAAACGCTCTGCCCTCGTCAACGAGGTTCATGAAAACGCAGGCGACGCGGGCTGGGGCAACCAGATCCGCAGCTATGTCTTGCAGCCCTATCAAATGGTAAAAGACCTGCGCACGAACTACGAGACCTCCAATACCTCGGGCGTCCTCGACGGTGATCTGGATGGCCTTATGGGCGCGACGCTGGCCATGGCCGTCAGTGGCAAATCCCGCGCAGAGGCGGCCTCTGACGACTAAAGCTGATGCGCTGGACGCCAGCCCTTACGCCTTTCTTCTGTTCAAAATATCTCGGGGAGGTCTAGAGGGGCAGCGCCCCTCCAGCTTTTGCGCAAAACACAACGCCGCCTCTTGTCATTTCCCGAAATACCATGCCCCTTAAACCCAAACAAAAGGAGCGGGCATGACCGATTTAACAGACCTTTCAGCATTGGATCTTTCCACGAAACTGGCGGCACGAGAGATCACAGCCGTTGATCTGATGCGCGCCACTCTGGATCGAATCGCGATCGCCAACCCAAAGGTCAACGCGATCGTCAGTCTGCGCGACGAGGCGGGACTTATGGCCGAGGCCGCGCTGGCTGATCAGACTCCGCGCAGGGGTTGGCTGCATGGCATTCCAATTGCAATCAAAGACTTGACTGACACGAAGGGCCTGCGCACCACCTACGGCTCTCCGCTGTTTGCGGATCATGTCCCGGATAAGGACCACTTGGTGGCTGCCCGCTTGCGGGCGGCGGGGGCGATCATCATCGGCAAGACCAATACGCCGGAATTCGGCCTTGGGTCCAACACCTTCAACCCTGTGCATGGCATCTCCCGCAATGCCTATAGTGCGGGCCATACGGCGGGCGGGTCGTCCGGTGGCGCTTCTGTGGCGCTGGCGACGCGGATGCTGTCGGTCGCGGATGGGTCGGACATGATGGGCAGCCTGCGCAATCATGCAGCCTGGGGCAATGTCTATGGGATGCGGCCCAGCTATGGCGTGGTTCCCTCTGATCCGAAGGGCGATGTGTTTTTGCATCCGCTGTCCACGTCTGGCCCAATGGCGCGCGATCCTCTGGATCTGGCGCATTTGCTTGAAACCCTGTCCGGTCCGGATCTGCGCCAGCCCGGTGGGCAGGCCTTTACTGCGGCGGATGTGCAAGCGGCGGATATGTCAGGTAAAAAGATTGGCTGGCTTGGCGACTGGGGCGGAGCCTATCCTTATGAGGCTGGGATTTCCACGCTTTGCGAGGAGGCGCTGTCTGTTTTCACGGAAATGGGGGCGCAGGTCGAGGCGGTGGACGCCCCCCATCCGGCAGAAGAGATCTGGGACAGTTGGATCACGCTGCGCTCTTGGGCGGTCGCGGCTGGACTGGAACCGATGTATAACGATTCGCTTAAGCGCGAGCGGTTGAAGGATAGCGCAATCTGGGAGATCGAACGCGGACTGGGCTTTTCCGCAATGCAGGTGCACCGGGCCTCTGTTGCGGCCTCGGTATGGTATGCGCGCGCGGCAGAGCTGTTTACGCAGTATGACGCGCTGGTTCTGCCCTCGGCGCAGGTCTGGCCCTTTGTGGCGGATATCCAGTGGATGCAGCAGGTGGCGGGCAAGGACATGGACACCTACCACCGCTGGATGGAGGTGGTCATTCCCGTCAGCCTGATCGGCTTGCCAGCGGTGAACCTGCCCTGCGGTTTTGGTGCGGCGGGCTTGCCGATGGGAATGCAGATGTTTGGGGCGCGGGGCGCGGATGCGGCCCTGCTGAGCATGGCGCAAAGCTATCATCTGGCAACCGACTGGCCGAGCCAGCGACCTGCGATCCTGTAGTCTGAGCCGCAGTCGTACTCAAGATTGATCGTCACAATGAAAAAGGCACCGCAGGAAAATGCGGTGCCTTTTTTGAAATTTTCAGGTGTGATCCGTCAGGACCTATGTCTTAGGACTGCGAGCCAGCCGGAGGGGCGGCAGAGGCCGGGGCAGAACTGGTGGCCACGCCGGGCTTTGGCTGCGGGGCGGGCGCGCGATTGCCACCCAGCGGATCGTCCTGCCGCTGCACGGAGCCCTCGAAATGAGCGCCACTTTCGATCGCAATGGTCTTGTGGATGATATCACCCTCGACCCGCGCGCTGGAGGTCAGGCGCACCTTGAGGCCGCGCACACGACCGATGATACGACCGTTGACGACGACGTCATCTGCAATCACTTCACCCTTGATCGTGGCGCCTTCGCCAACGGTCAGCAGATGCGCACGAATGTCGCCCTCTACTGTGCCTTCGATCATGATGTCGCCGGTGGTGCGCAGGTTGCCGACGATTGTCAGGTCCGACGACAGCGTAGACGCCGGAGGCTTTGGTTTCGGCGCAGACGGCGTGTAATCGGATGCGGGGCGTTGTGGCGGCGCGACTGGTGCCTTTGGCGTGTCGTCAGCCTTGGGGCCGGGCTCGTTTATTCTGCTTTTAGAAAACATCTCTGGCTGCCTTGATGTAAGTCATCGGGTTGACGGGCTTGCCGCCAATTCTGACCTCGTAGTGAAGGTGGGTGCCGGTAGAACGGCCAGTGTTTCCCATATCACCGATCCGCTCTCCGCGCGAGACCCTTTGGCCGACTTTCACGCGAATTTTTGATTGATGCGCATAGCGGGTTTCGATGCCAAATTCGTGCTGGATCTTGACCAGATTGCCGTAACCACTTGACCAACCAGCATGAGTCACGACTCCGTCAGCGGTCGAATAGATCGGGGTTCCATGGCCGGCGGCAAAATCGGTGCCATTGTGCATCCGACCCCAGCGCGGGCCAAAGCCAGAGGTGTAGCGGAACGAGGATTTCACCGGCAGCGCAAACGGCGTTTTCTGCAAAGCGATGCGGTACAGGTTCATCCGGTCCATTTTTTCGAGGATTCCGATGGCACGCAGGCTGTCAGAATCAGGCGCTTCGCCCTTGGTCGAAAAGCTGAGGGGGGTCAGCGGGCCGCCCTGACCGGAATAGCCCCGGCGCACAGTTTCCAGAATCGAATCTGCGGACAGGCCAGCGGACGAGAACATCTTGTCCAACGGCTCCAGCGAGACACTGACGGCATCCTCAAGCTTGCTGAAGATCTCGTCATTGCGCTGTTCCAGCAGGCGGCGTTCGTGGAACATCTCATCGGCGCTCAGCTTGGCCTGCGCGGCGATCGCGGCCATCGTGTCGCGTTCGGCGGCGGCAGAGTGCAGGGCGGCGGTCAGAAAATCAAGCGTGGCGTCGGCATCCTCAGAAGTGGCCACGCGCCCCGTACCATCATCGCTTTCGCCATTTTGCGCCAGTTCGAACTCGTCGCGTGCGGCGTCGCGTTCTTTCATGGCCCGGCGCAGAGTGGCCTGGATCACGTCGATCCCGGTCTCAAGCTCTTTGCGGTGGTCTTCGGACGTCAGCAATTCGGATTGCATCACGGAAATCTGTTGCAGCGCCGCGTTAAAACGCTCTTGCGCCTCGCGGGCCTCAGTGGCGCGCATGTCCCGCTCGGCACTGAGAGAGTTCAGCCGGTCTTCGTAGAGTCGTTGTTCGCGCGCGGCCTGATCCCGAAGGCTGCCAGAGCCGATGCTATCCATCAAGAGGATGGCCGTTGCGATGATTGCCCAGCCAACGAACATTGCGCTGCCGGTCCATGCGACCGCCTGCGTCACCGGTTTTAACCGAATGAATTTTGTCTCATTCTCAGAGCGCAAAAAGACCCGCTGCTCTGGAAATGCACGTTCAAATCTGACGTGCAGCCAATGGCTCAGTCTAGTTACCAAGCGACTTGCCCCCGTTTCCCGTTACATTCCCGCGCCCCTGTCCCCACAGGCGCGCTTCCGTTTGTCATTATAGAGTGACCCAGTTTACTGCAACTAATTTGGTCAACATACGGAGAAATCTGGGCTATTTAGCGTTCAATGGGCAACTAATTGCCGATAACCACGTTTGACCAAGGGCCGTTTTAAACAAAAACCGGGCACTTTTTAGGGCACCCGTGCTATAATTGTCAGTGTTTTTGGCGGCTTGCGGGCCGATGTTCACATGGTGCGTTACAGCGCGCGCACGGCCTCCAGCACCTCTTGGACATGGCCGGGCACTTTGACCTTGCGCCAGATCCGGGCCAGATTGCCTGCGCCATCAATCAGGAATGTGGCGCGTTCGATGCCCATATAGGTCTTGCCGTACATGTTTTTCTCGACCCAGGTGTCATAGCGTTCGCACACATCGCCCTCTGCATCAGAGGCCAGAATGACTCCAAGATCGTATTTCGCGCGAAACTTGTCGTGCTTGGCCACCGTGTCTTTGCTGAGGCCGATAATCACCGCATTGGCGGCCGTAAAGGCGTCCAGATCCTCGGTAAAGCCGATCGCCTCTTTGGTGCAGCCGGGGGTGTCGTCTTTGGGATAGAAATAGAGTACCACCGCCTTGGGACGTTGCGCGGACAAAGTGACATCGCCGCCGCCGTCGCGGGGCAGGGTGAAATCAGGGGCGGTCTGGCCGGTCTCCGACATGAAGATGTGATCCTTGAATGAGTGGTTGTTGTTTGCATTCTAGCTCATATCGGCCAAAGATAAAGGCCGGAATGCCCCCATCGTCGCACGGAAAAGCGCCATGACCCCGTCAGACCCTGACATTTCCGACCCCGCCGACACTCTGCCAGAGGCCCCCGAGGCAAAGGCCTTTGAGGTGACGGCCAGATCCACCCGCGCGCGCAAGCTGCGACGTCGGGGCGGGTTGATGTTGATCCTCGCGCTCTTTTTGCTTGGGGTGGGGGGCATATTCTCGCTGACGGGTGGGTCGGTGGTCGCGCCGGACTGGGTGACACTGCGGATTGAAACCAGTCTGAACGACCGCATTCAGGCTGGTGGAGACACGGTGGGGCGGGTATCTCTGGGGCAGGTCGAAGTGATAATTGATCGCGGCATGCGGCCGAGGGCGCTGATCCGGGATGTGGGGCTGTTTGACGGGCGCGGCGCAGAGCTGGCGCGCCTGAACGAGGTGCGCGCGCGCCTCAATGCCACGGCGCTGATGCGCGGAATTGTGACGGTGGATGACCTGAGCGTGTCGGGCGCGCAGATTACGGTGCGCCGCGCGGCGGATGGCACTTTTGATCTGTCGCTTGGCGAGGGGTCAGCCACCAGCAGCACGCTTGCCGGGGTGCTGGACGGGCTGGACCGGGCCTTTGCCAAGGCACCGCTGTCGACCCTGCGCGCCATCCGCGCCGATCAATTGACGATCACGCTTGAGGATGGCCGCTCTGGCCGCCTGTGGCAGGTGACAGAGGGGCGCATTGATCTGGTGCAAACGGGCGAACATCTGGAACTGACGGTCAACGCGGATGTGTTCAACGGCACCGAAGAACTGGCCACGACCGTCATTGAATTTCGCACCGAAAAAGGCTCTTTGCAGGCCAGCCTGACGGCGACCTTTGAAAACGCCGCCGCCGGGGATATCGCCGCGCAATCGCCGGGACTGGCGTTTTTGTCCGTTCTAGATGCGCAGATCGCGGGCGCGCTGAGTGCCAGTATTTCCGATCAGGGCGAGATCGAGGGTCTGTCCGGGTCATTGGTGATCGGGCGCGGCGCGCTGCAACCAACGCCGGACACGCCGCCCATCGCCTTTGACAGCGCGCGGGCCTTTGTCGAATACGACAGCGTCGCCAGAACGCTTCAGGTGCGCCAACTGGCTTTGCAAAGTGAAACCGCCACCGTCGCAGCGGAAGGCGTGGCGTTCTTGCAGGATTTCCGCGCCGGATGGCCCGAAACGCTGGTCGGGCAATTCGCGCTGAGCGAGGCGACGGTGCAACCAAGGGGCGTCTTTGCCGAGCCGATGAGATTTGCGCAGGGCGCGATTGATTTTCGCCTGCGGCTTGACCCCTTTACAGTAGAGATCGGGCAGGTGGCGCTATTGCAGGACAATGGTCCCGACAGCGGGGCGGGGCGGTTTCGCGGCAAGGGGCGGGTGACGGCCAATGACGAGGGTTGGACCGTCGCGATGGATCTGGCGCTGAACACCATCACGCTGGACCGGCTTTTGGCGCTGTGGCCGGTGGCGGCGGTGCAGGGCACGCGAGAGTGGCTGGGCACCAATGTTCTGGATGCCGAGATCAGCGATCTGACGGGCGCGTTACGCTTTGCCCCGCAGGCGCGCCCGTTGATATCGATCAGCTATCTGTTCAGCGGTGCAAAGGTGCAGGCGCTGGAAAACCTGCCGCCGATCACCGGGGCCAGCGGCTATGCCAGCCTGAACGACAAGGCCTATACGATGGTGTTTGAAGAGGGGCAGGTGCAGGCCGCGCAGGGTGGTCTGCTGGATGTACAGGGCTCTGTCCTGCATATACCGGATGTCTCTGTCGAACAGGCCCGGATGCAAATATCGCTGGAAACCAACAGTTCCATCGAGGCGGTTCTGTCGCTGCTGGATCACCCCCCGCTGGAGGCGATGACAAATGCCCGCCAACCCGTCGATCTGGCCGAGGGGCGCGCGATTGTCAGCACGCAGATCGGCTTTGCCATCGACAAGGTGATCCCCTTCGAGGCGATAGACTGGACCGCGCGGGGCCGCCTGCTGAACGTTTCGAGCGACAAACTGGTCGAGGGCCGCATGATCCGCGCACCAGAGCTTGAGGCGCGCGCAGATCCCACCGGGCTGACCATTTCCGGGGCGGGTACGCTGGGCAAATTGCCGGTGCGCAGCACGTGGCGCCAAGAGTTTGGCCCCGATGTGAATGGCAGATCTACGCTGGAAGGCACCATCGAGCTCAGCCAGACCTTTCTGGATGAGTTCGCGATTGCGCTGCCGCCCGGGTCTGTCACCGGCAGCGGTGTGGCGCAGTTAAAGGTTGATTTTGCCCGTGACGCCGCGCCCGAATTCCTGCTGACCTCTGATCTGAACCGGGTCGGGCTGTCGCTGAAAGAGCTGAACTGGTCCAAACCGCGCAACCAGACGGGCGCACTGGATGTGGCGGGGCGGTTTGGCAAAACTCCCAAGATCGATCGGCTGTCCCTGTCTGCGTCCGG
>CALGTJ010000277.1 GCA_937901435.1 uncultured Rhodobacter sp.
CGCACCCAAGAATGTTTGTTTGATTGTCATTTATAGTCTCCCTGACCTTTGTATCACGCACCCTTTCCGGTGCGCGATTTGCACAACGCGCAAACACGCGCCTGATCATCACAGCATCGGCAATGCGCAATTTGTTGTCACCTGAAAACTAATGTTTTTTTCGCACTCCCCAGTAGGCGTTGTTCTCCAAACGGATATCTTCGTATGTTTTGATTCGCGATTTGGCTTCCTGTCCGCCGACCTCAACCAGCAGCGCCAGAAGATTTTCCATCACCGCGACGGCGCCTGCGTAACAGCAAAAATGATGCGTCGACACAACCGAAACAACGAGGATTTCATCCGGGGTGAATTCGGTCGAAATAATATCGCTGTCCGTCACCATAATGAGCTTTACGCCGCGCTTTTGTGCAAATTTACAGGCCTCAATTGTTTCGCGTGAGTAAGGCGTGAACGTGATCGCGATAAGCACATCATCGGGGCCGGCTTCGTTCAATTCATCTACCGCGCTGCTCATGTGGCGGGGGATTAATTGTAATGAAGGCAATGCCATACGGCCAACATAGTGGAAATAATACGCAATACCGTAGCTTGCGCGCACGGCCGTCAGATAAACGTTGCGCGCACCGAGCATCATCGCCACCACACGTGCCATTTGATCTGACGATTGGCGCTCAAGTGAGCTGCGGACCACCGCGATGGTATTTGCCGCAGAATCGGCCTGCACATAGCCGGACCTGCCGCTGCTGCGCAGGTCTTCTATCCAGCCGGGCCGTTCGACCATTTCGCTTGAGAAGACGAGGGCGTGGCGGAACGGTTCGCGCAGCTCATCAAAGCTTGCGAATCCGAGGACCTTCGCCATGCGCACCAAGGTGTAAGTGGAGACGCCGCTTTTCTTGGCGGTTTGACGAATGGGGTCTAATCCGAAGTCCGAAGAGTGGTCGACGATGTACTTTGCCACCAGCTTAAGACGAGGCGAGAGGTTGGGCAGTTCATCCTTAAGCGTTGATATTGTTTTGGCTTTTAGGGTCGGATCCATTCGAATCACCTCATTTCGGGGCCTGCTTTGAAAAACATTAGTTATTTTTTGAAGTTATTGACAGACTTTTGTAATTCCAACACTTTGGCTTCAGATAGTTGATCACATCAGGTAAAAACCAAAATGCCCAATCTTCCCGAACACGCCTCTGTTGTTGTCATTGGTGGCGGTATCATGGGTTGCTCGACCCTGTATCACCTTGGAAAAATGGGTGTGTCAGATGCTGTTCTGCTTGAGCGTAACAAGCTGACAAGCGGCACAACGTGGCATTCCGCAGCCCAAGTGCGCGCGCTGCGCCATTCCCACAACCTGACGCGGATGATCCAGTATTCCGTAGATCTTTATGCGCAGCTGGAACAGGAAACGGGGCAATCGGTTGGCTGGATTCAAAAAGGGTCACTGTCGATTGCAACCACGCCGGATCGGATGACCCACATTAAACGGCAGGAATCGCTGGCGCATGCGTATGGCATTGATGCGCGGTCCGTGTCCGCGGACGAGGCCAAAGAACGCTGGCCATTGATGAATGCCGATGACGTTTTGGGCGCGGTCTGGTCACCCGATGATGGCCGCGTGTCGCCGTCCGATGTATGTGCCGCGCTTGTAAAAGCGGCCAAGGGATTGGGGGCGAAACTTTTTGAGGGCACAGGCGTCACAGGCATCCTAACGAAAAACGGGCGCGTGACGGGCGTTGAAACCAATCAGGGCACGGTGATGTGCGACGCGATTGCGGTGTGCACCGGTATGTGGTCCCAAGAAATCGGCGCGATGGCGGGGGCCGAAGTTCCGGCACTGGCCTGCGAACATTTCTACCTGCTGACCAAGCCGATTGAGGGGATCACAGGCAACATTCCGACCCTGTCCGATCACGATAGCCACCTTTATATCCGCGACGACAGTGGCGGGCTTTTGGTGGGCTGTTTTGAACCCATGGGCAAGCCGATTCCACCGGGATTTTTGGATGAGAATTTTGAATTCGGCCTGCTGGGGGAAGATTGGGATCACTTTGAACCGATCATGGAACTGGCGCTGAACCGATTGCCCGTTTTGGAAACGGCTGAGGTGAAGATGCTGCTGAATGGTCCCGAAAGCTTCACACCAGACGGCACGTTTATGTTGGGTGAAACGGCGGAAACCAAGGGGCTGTTCCTTGGCTGCGGGATGAATTCGGTCGGTATGGCGTCGGGTGGCGGGGCGGGTATGAACCTTGCCCACGCCATCGTCCACGGCCACACGGCCTATGATCTGGGCGAAGCGGATGCGAAACGATTTGCGCCAATCTTTAATTCCGTAGTTCACCTGATGGCCCGCGCGCCTGAAATCCTCGGCACGCATTATGAAATCGCCTATCCGGGTCGCCAGTTGAAAACCGCACGCGACCTGCGCCTGTTGCCGCTGGACGCTGAATACCGCAAAGCAGGTGCGCATATGGGGCAGTTCTACGGCTGGGAACGCCCGCTGTATTTCGGCAAAACCGCCGAGCCTGTCATGACGTTTGATCGCCCCGATTGGCATAACAATGTGGCCGCCGAGGTTCACGCGGCCCACAACAGTGCGGCCATTTTCGATGCCTCTCCCTTCGGCAAAATCGACGTCACGGGCCCCGATGCCGAGGCGTTCTTGCTGCACACCTGCGCAGGCTATCTGGGCCGCGCGCCGGGATCGGTGATTTACACATCCGTGCTCAACGAACGCGGCACGTTTTTGTCGGACATCACCGCGCAACGCATCGCGCCCGATCACTACCGCCTGTTTGTGGGCACCAACGCCATCAAACGCGACCTTGCGCATTTCATGCGGGCCAGCGACGGGTTTGATGTGACGCTTGAAGACACGACCGAAGCCTACGCCGTCCTTGGCCTGATGGGACCAGAGGCGGCGCGCATCGCCGCGGACTGCGGCGCACCCGAACTGAATGATCTGGGCTTTTTCAAAGTCGGCCCTGCACATATCGCGGGCCACCACGTGCACGCTGCGCGGATGTCCTACGTCGGCGAAGCAGGCTGGGAAATCACCTGCAAGGCTACGAACGCATCGGCCATTTACGCAGCCCTGACAGCGGCGGGCGCAATACCTGCGGGCATGTTCGCCCAAACCTCAATGCGGATCGAAAAAGGGTTCTGCGCGATGGGGCATGAATTGGACAGCGACGTCACACCAATTGACACGGGCCTTGATTTTGCCACCCGTAAATCGGGCGGGTTCATCGGCGCAGAGGCTTTGGCCCGCCATAAAGACGACGGCGCGCAAAGCCGTATCATATCGCTGCTGATTGACGATTTGGACGCTGTTCCGCTGGGCCATGAACCGATCTATCTGGGTGACAGGATCATCGGGCAAACCACATCGACGGGTTTTGGATTTCGTGTCGGGCGGCCTGTGGCCTTGGCGATGCTCAAGGCACCTGTCGCGGGCGGAACCGACGTGCGGGTCGATATCGCCGGACAAATGTTCACCGCCAAAGCCATCATCGGGCCAATGTTTGACCCAGATGGTGCGCGCATGCGGGGTTAGATTATGCCACGTCCCTATATATTGGTGGCCCCGACGGGTGCGCGGCGCAGCAAGGAAGATCATCCCGTGCTGCCGATCAAAACGGACGAGATTATTCAAACCGCCAAAGACTGTTCTGCCGTAGGCGCGCAAGGGCTTCATTTGCATGTGCGCGACGCGCGAGGGCATCACACACTTGATCCAGGTATTTACCGCGAAACCTTGGCAGAGCTTGCCCAGCATGTACCGGACATGGATGTGCAAATCACCACAGAGGCTGCGAGTAAATTTGATGTGCCAACACAGCTTGCCTGTCTTGACGGCGTGAAACCAAGCTGGGCGTCGATCTCTGTGCGCGAAATTGCGCGTGATCCGACACTAGCCTTCCGCGTCTATGGAACCTGCGCGCAAAACGGGACGCGGGTGCAGCACATCATGTATGACGTCGCAGATGTGGCACTTTTGACCGATTGGCAATCGCGCGGGATCGTGCGCCCGGACCAAAACGATGTGATTTTTGTACTGGGCCGCTACACCACAGGACAAGTGTCCAGCCCCGCCGACCTCGCGCTGTTTTTGGACGCGTTCGGGGGCGGTGGTAAATGGATGGTCTGCGCCTTTGGGCAGAACGAACACGCCTGTTTGCAGGCTGCGGCGCGCCTAGGCGGCGATGTGCGGGTCGGGTTCGAGAATAACTTGTGGTCCGCCGATGGCACGGTGTTTGCAGATAACGCAGCGTCGGTTCTGGCGCTGTCACATTCAATCGGGGATGCATCATGATCCAAGTCATTGCACTGTCTGATGCAGGCCGCGCCGAAGACCTGCTGAGGACTTTGCGCGCCACACTGGATGACGCAACCTACACATCGCGCCTAAAAAATGCGGTCGCGAACGGCTACTGCATCTTGGGTCTTGAAGATGACGGCGCGATGGTCGGTGCTTTGGGATATCGCATCACGTTTGATCTGTGTTGGGGCAAATCGCTTTATGTCGATGATCTGGTTGTTGCCCCCGATTTGCGCGGGGGTGGTCACGGTGGTGCCTTGCTTGCTGCAGCAAAAGCGATCGCGCAAGACGCGCAGTGCGATCATATGCGGCTTTGCAGTGGATTAACGCGCCTTGATGCGCATCGCTTTTATGAAACCCACGGTTTTGGCGGTTTCAGCAAACAATTCGTTCTTGCCCTGAAAGGCACCTGATATGTCCCATGTTTTTCCGCGTCACTGCCAGTCTGATTTGCCCACCGCCGTTGGGGGCGACGGGTGTTTTCTGATCGATCACACCGGAAAACGATACTTTGACGGGTCCGGCGGGGCTGCGGTGTCCTGCCTCGGACATTCCAATGCCCGCGTGACACAAGCAATCAAAGATCAGGTCGACAAACTGGCCTTTGCGCATACCGGATTTTTCACCTCCGATCCGGCAGAAGACCTCGCTGATCTGCTGATCGAACACGCCCCCGGTGATCTGGACCGCGTCTATTTCGTGTCCGGTGGGTCCGAAGCGGTCGAGGCCGCGATCAAACTGGCGCGTCAGTTTCACGTTGAGAACGGAGAACCGCAGCGCGAACACGTCATCGCACGTCGCCAAAGCTATCATGGCAATACCCTAGGTGCGCTGTCGGCAGGTGGAAACGAGATGCGGCGCAAGCAATTCTCGCCCCTTCTTGTCGGGATGAGCCATATCGCCCCCTGTTATGAATACGCCGAACGGGGCGAGGACGAAACGCTTGAGGTCTACGGACAGCGCGTCGCAAATGAGCTTGAAGAAGAAATCCTGCGTCTTGGCGCGGACAAAGTCATCGCGTTTCTGGCCGAACCTGTTGTTGGTGCCACGCTGGGTGCCGTGGCCGCAGTTGACGGATATTTCACTCGGATACGCGAGATTTGCGACCAATATGGCGTCTTGCTGATTTTGGACGAGGTCATGTGCGGCATGGGGCGTACAGGTCATTTGTTTGCCTGTTCAGCCGATGATGTGACCCCTGACATTGTATGCATCGCCAAAGGTCTGGGGGCTGGATACCAGCCGATTGGCGCGATGCTGTGCACCAAAAGAATATATGATGTGATCGCAGAAGGGTCCGGGTTTTTCCAGCATGGACATACCTATGTCGGCCACCCCGTCGCGGCGGCGGCGGCCTTGGCTGTTTTGAAAGAAATTCTTGAGAATGATTTGATCGCGCAGGTGCGCAAACGTGGGACTTATTTTGAGGCGCAACTGCGCAAGCGGTTCGGGCAACATCCCCATGTCGGCGAGATTCGGGGCCGAGGCCTATTTTGGGGGGTCGAGCTGGTCAAAGACCGCGCATCCAAAACGCCATTTGACCCAAGTCGAGGGCTTGCCGGCAAAATCAAAAAAGCAGCGTTTGACGAAGGTCTAGTTTGCTACCCGATGCAAGGCACGCGTGACGGGGCAATTGGCGATCATATCCTTCTCGCGCCACCCTTTATCGCAACCGAGGCTGAACTGGATGGCGCATTAGACTGTTTGGACCGCGCCTTAAACGCTGTGATCTAAAGCCGGGCTCGAAACGAGGCTTTCAAAGAGTATGCATCACCGCCAAGGCGCATATCGATTCTTAACAACGACATGCGAGATTTAGAAGGTTTGTTTCGCGACGGTTTCGTGTCAATTGTTTCTCTTATTCAGATTTTCTGCAAACTGACTAAATGACCGCAATCGCCTCGGCGACGCAGCGGCTTTCAACGCTGCGAGCGCACGCAGCAAGATTTAAACACTTCTGCTTTTTGCTCGTAGCCGCCATTTTCTGCACCTTGCCCAAAGGTCCGCTAAGGCCTGATTGC
>CALGTJ010000278.1 GCA_937901435.1 uncultured Rhodobacter sp.
GGCCAGGGCCTCTGTCAGACCGCCGGTCTTGTCCAGCTTGATGTTCACCACATCATATTTGCCCTTCAAACTGGGCAAAGAGGCGCGGTCATGACAGCTTTCATCCGCACAAACCGGCAAGGGGCGTGCGATTTCGCCCAACATATCATCGGCCCCGGCTGGCATCGGCTGTTCCACCAGTTGCACGCCAAGACGCAGCATATGAGGCGCAAGGTCGCTATAGACCTCAGCCGACCAGCCCTCGTTGGCATCGACAATGATCTTGGCCTTGGGCGCGCCTGCCCGCACGGCCTCTAGACGCGCCATATCCTCTGGCGTGCCCAGCTTGATCTTCAACAAAGGGCGATGGGCATGACGCGCGGCGGCGGCGCGCATGTTGTCCGGCGTGTCCAGCGACAGGGTAAAGGCGGTGATCTCTGGCCCCGGCTCGGCCAAACCTGCCAACTCCCACACCCGTTTGTTCGCGCGCTTGGCCTCTAGATCCCACAGAGCACAATCCACAGCGTTACGCGCCGCCCCCGCAGGCAGAGCATCGTACAACGCCATCCGATCCACCGCGCCCAATCCTTCGATCTGCGCAGTCACCGAGTCCAGCGTTTCGTCGTAACGCGCATAGGGCACGCATTCGCCCCAGCCTGTCAGCCCCCCCTCAGAGATCCGAACCGTCAACACTTTCGCCTCGGTTCGCGAACCGCGTGAAATCGTAAAAACTTCCCCAAGCCTGAACACATCCGCCGTCACTTCGATTTTCATGTCCTACGGTCCTGACTTCTTCTGTTCAAAAATATCCCGCGGGGTGTGTGGAGTGCTGGCCCCCATCCTCGCGACGGATCAAACCCCGCGCAATTCCTCTATCAGATCACCGCCAAAGCATCTACCAGACGCCCGGCCCCTTGACGAAAGGGATCGACCGTCGGCAGCCCCATCCGCGCCTCGACCTCTGCCAGATAGGCCAGCGCCTCGTCCTCTGGCAAAGCAGCCGTATTCACCGCGATGCCGACCACCTGACAGGCAGGATTTCCCACCTGCGCCAAAGGCAGCGCCGTGTCGCGCAGCGCCTCGAGCGTGGGCAGGCTATAGCCCGGCAGGCCGCGCATATGGGTACGGGTCGGTTCGTGGCACAGGATCAACGCATCAGGCTGGCCGCCATGCACCAGCGCCAGCGTCACACCGCTATACGAGATGTGGAACAAAGACCCCTGCCCCTCGATCAGGTCCCAGTGATCTGCGTCATTGTCCGGTGTCAGCCATTCAATCGACCCGGCCATGAAATCGGCAATCACCGCATCCAGTGGCACGCCGTCGCCGGTGATCAGAATTCCGGTCTGCCCGGTGGCGCGGAACGTCGATTTCATCCCCCGCTTTTGCATCTCGGCGTCCATCGCAAGGGCGGTATACATCTTGCCAGCAGAGCAATCCGTGCCCACGGCCAGACACCGTTTGCCGGTACGCTTAATGCCGTTCGCGATGGGATATTTCACCACGGGCACGCGCACATCGTGCAGCACCCGCCCATTGGTTGCAGCGGCGGCCACCAGATCGGCCTCGTCGCGCAGCAGGTTGTGCA
>CALGTJ010000279.1 GCA_937901435.1 uncultured Rhodobacter sp.
CGAAAGGCCGCATAAATGAGTTGAGAGACCGGAACGTAACCGTGACAAGACCATTCCCATCGACATGTACGACCCGTCAGAGGTCATTCTGATCGGCTCGCATATGTACCCCTATCCGGATACCGACACCCAAGGCTTGTCTGCGACCGATGCTGAAACCCTGACGAACACCAACCTGTGCACCGGCAAGATGCTGGTGCGCTCTGACTTTGCGTTCGAGTTGGAACTGAAAGCCTCTGCCAAGAAGATCACCGACAATGACGGCACAACCGTCGATACCGTCCCGACGGTCGCCCTGATCTACGCCTATGGCTATGAGGGTCACACCTACCGCCTGTCCAAGCCGCGTATCATGATCGTGCAGGGCATGGGCACCGCCTATGAAGAGGCCATCGAGGGCACCTCGGCATCGACCTCTGGAAAACTGTTTATGTGGCGGATGTCCAAGCATCAGCAGACGATTTCCATCGAGGTCGAAAGCGGAGAGTTGGAAAAGCTGGTGCTAGAGGCCAACCAACCCGGCAACCGCGCCGTGAACTCTTATGCAGCGCATATGCAGATGTCCCATCGCGGCGGCAAGCTAAGTTAACGGACTGGAAAAACACCTTATCAAGGCGCCTCATTCAAAGCGAAGGGCGCGCCTTGATGAATTGTAGTGTGGTCAATTCCAGTGCCAGACGCGGTCAATAATCCCGCTCAAAAAAGATACCGATCCCGGTGCTGCCATCGCTGGACACCTCGCCGCGCAGCTTTGTCGAGGGGCTGAGATCGAGGTTCAGGTTGATCTGGCTCTTGCCATTGCTGTCGATCACCACGTCGCTGTACAGGTTCTCGCCAATATACTTGCCCGCGCGCAAGGACGTGGTGCCCTCGGCGTTAGAGGTCACATCAAGATCGTCAAATCCGGTCTTTTGGCGGATCCGTTCGACCAGACCGGTTCCACCCTTGCCAGCCAATGTCGCGACCGCAGAGGCCAGTTGAACCGCCTGAAGCGCCGAAATCGACTCGATCCCACGCCCGAACAATAGCAGTGCCAAAACTTCGTCCTGCGGCAACTCGGGCTGCGATTCAAAGCGGATTTCCGGCGCATCGGCAGGACCCTCGACGATCACAAGGATCACCGTATCATCACTGGTCGTGCGCGCCACCAGACGCAGCGCAGGGATCAGACTGCCCTGCAACCGGGCAGAGCCTTCTTCAAGCGTCAGGCGTTTGCCCAGAATATCCAGCCGTCCACGGATCAGTCCAAATTGTCCCTGCGCAACCACATCTGCCGTGGTGCCCATCAGGCGCACGCTGCCGCCCAATTCCGCGTCCAGACCGCGCCCGCGCACAAAAATCCGGTTCTCTGCATTGATGCGCACATCCAGTGCAATGGCTGTCCCACCGCCGCCGTCCGCAGCGGCCGTCACATCCAGCAAACCCGCATAAGACCGGGTCTGGCGCACCCCGGCAGGTTCATTCACATGAGTGATATCGGGGACATCGCCAAAGGCCCCGATGCCGGTCGAGGGCACAAGGATCTCTGTGCGGTCCAGCATCACATCGCCCAGAACCGACAGGTTAGAGGGCAAAGACCCGCTAACACGCAGCGCCCCGTTGATGCCGGTTTCGTAGAGTTTCGGGTCGCTTATCCGGACATTGGCCAGTTGCAGCGCGATTTCCGTCACATAGGGCGCCTGCATCCCGACACTGCCGCGCGCTGTCACCTGACCGCCCGTCGACACATTCGCCCCCACATCAATCTGCGCGCTGCGTCCGTTCAGGCTCACCGTCGCATTTATCCCGCTCAGCGCATTGCGCAGGCTGGGGATCGCAAGGCGTGCATCATTGACGCGGATCTGACCGCTGATAGAGGACACCGCAAGCGCACCATCCAGACGCAGATCAAACTGCGCCAGCCCCTGCATCGAATTGGGCGCAAGGCGTCGGTTCAGCAGGCCCAGCGACGCACCACCATTGATCGACAAAGCCGCCGATTGCGCGCTTTGCGCGATTTGTCCAGCGACGGCCACATTGGTGCCGCCGGGGCCTTGTGCGTTTACATCCAGCGCCCATTGGCTGCCTGCGCGCCGCGCAGTTCCGGCCAGTCGCGCAGGCCCGGCCAATTCTGGCGCAACCCAGGCCAGCGACGGGATACTGACGTCAAACCGCGCATCCGGCTCGCCCGCCTTGGGCAGGGTCAGCGTCGCGTTCAGGATCACTGCGCGTGGGGCCTGCGCGGCCAAAGTGACCCGCCAGCCTGCCCCGTCCTCTTGGGCACGTCCGTTCAGCGTCGTCGCACCGTTCAGCGCGTCGTAAAACCGGGCTGTCTGTTTCAGCGAGCCAGAAAACGTCACATCGCTATTGCCACTTTGCACCCGCCCGGTGGCCTTTGCCGTGGCACCAGAGGCAACAAGGTCAAAGCCGCGCAGGGTCACGGCCTCTGGCGTGCCATTGGCCGAGATATCCAGACGGCTGGTGCCGACCAAAATCTCGTCCGCCTGCGGCACGCCGACCTTAAGGTCACGCCCTGTCGCGGACAGCACCAGATCAAAGGCCTTGGTGCCCAGCGTCGCCTCGCCCACCAGTTCTGCTGTGATCCCACCACGCAGGGGCTGACCGCTAAGTTGCGCCAGCCGCGACAGGTTTTCGATCTGCGCCATGATGGCACCCTGAACCGACAGGTCGTTGTTGCGCGGATCGACAGAGCCCGCGCCTGTCAGGGTCATTCCCGGAGCGGCAAGGCGCAAATCACTGAAATCAATCGGTTGTCCATCGCGCCAGCGAATGTCAGAACCAAAACGCACCTCGCGCCCAAAAGCCGAGGCAAGGGCGGGATCGCGTAGCGCAAGACCCGTGGCGGAACTGTCGATCCGCGCGCTCACGTTGCGGGTTTCGCCCTGCGAGATCGTACCCTTGGCGTCCAGAACCAGCCGATCCATCGTGACCTCTGTGCGCGTCAAAGCCCGCAGATCACCGGTCAGGGTCCAGGCATCCCCTTGCGCGGCGTCGTATGCAGCGGTGATCGCCGCCTGTCCCACCCGTGTCTCACTTTCGATCAGGGGCAAGAGAACCGGGCTGCCGTCCGCACTTTGCAAACCAGCGTTCAGGCGAAAGGTCTGCGGCAGCCAATCGGCGGACAGGGCCACGGTGCCATTGACGCTAAGCGGTCCGGCCAGCACATCCAGCCGATCCAGCCGATCCAGCCGCAGGCCTTGCGTGTCGCGCACCGCCGCGATGCGCAGGGTGCTGTCGCCGGCCAAGGCCGTGTCGATCTCTGGCACGCCAAGGCCAAGATCGCGGCCTGTGGCCGACAGATCCATGTCAAACGCCCCGGTCAGCAGGGCGATTTTGCCGACCAGATCACTGTCGATCCCGCCTGTCAGGGGTTGGCCTGCAAGCGCGTCGAACCGCGCCAGATCGTCGATTTGCGCCGAAAGCTCTCCGTCGATCTCAATCGCAGAGTCCAGACCATCCACGGTGCCAGATCCGCTTAGGGTCAGGCCCGGCGCGCCAAGGTCAAAGGCGGTCACATCCACCAACTCACCGTCGCGCCATACAATGTTTGCGCCTAGCGTCACCTCTTGGCCCAGCGCCTTGTCCAGCGCAGGATCACCAAGGCCAATGCCCGTCGCACTGGCCTCAATCAGGGCGGTTACCTGTCGTGCCTCGCCGCGGCTGATCGTGCCCTTGGTGTCCAGATCCAGACGCCTCAAACGCACCTCGTCACGCAGCAGATCCTGCACATTGCCGCTTAGGGTCCACGCGTCGCCTCGGCTGGCGTCAAACCCGGCGGTGATCGTCGCGCCCCGCACCCGGGTCTCTGCCCCGCTCAGCGGCAGCAACACATAATCGCCCCCCGGATCAGCCAGCACCGCGTCCAGTTGAAAGGTCTGCGGCAGACGATCCGCCGACAGCTTCATCTCGCCGCTCAGGCGCAGAGAGGCAGCCGTCAGGTTGAGATTGTCGAGCGAGATGCGGCCATCGTCAAACAGGCTGACCCGGCTTTGCAGGGCGATATCGGGGCCAAAGAAATCCTGATATTGCGTCAGAAGCAGCGCCGTCAGATCACCCGAGAGGTCTGCATTAATCACCCGGTTCGGCGACTGCGCATCAGACCCCGTTTCCGCAGCCTGTGTGCTGATTCGCCCCGCCAGCCTATCCTGCCCATCGCTGCGCAGCGCGATGTCGGCGGCAAAGCTGTCAAGCGGGCCTTCGCCTTTGACGGTCAGGTCCAGCGAGGGCTTGCCCGGCAGGTCCAACAAAGTTGCGGACAAACCGTTGGCCGCCTCGCTAAGCGACAGATCTATACCCAGAACGCGGCTGGTGTTGTTGAACGCGGCGGTCAGATTAAAGTCGCCCCTAGGCCCCTCGATCCGCTTGATCTCTAGCTTTGCATCGCCCTGCCCACCGATCAGGGACACCGATCCCGCCACCGTCAACGTCGCAGGCACCCCGACAACAGGCGCGCCAATCACGACACGATCGGCCTTGATAGAGGCAATGCGCAGGCTGACAGGCAGTTCGGGCAGCGCAAAGGTTCCTGCGGCAGGCGAGGCCGCATCGCCGCCCGACACCCCAAGGCGGGGCAGGTCGATCCGCGCAGCGGTCAGTTCATTGATGTCAATCTCGCCGCGCAGGACAGACGCGCGGTTCCAGTCCAGAACCGCGTCGGTCAGCGTCAGCCATACGCCGGTTTCGTCGGCAATGGTCAACCTGTCCATCGTCGCGCGCGAACTCAGCGCGCCGCGAAACCCCTCGATCTGCACATCCCGGCCCAACCCGGACAGGGCATCCTGCAAATAGCGGGTGATGCGGTCTTTATCCTCTTGCGCATGGGCAGAGGCCACTGTCGCAAGCAGCAGAAAACAAGCCATGATCCAACGCATCAGAATGCCTGCCCGATACCGATGTAAACCTGCACGCCGCTGCCGCCCGGACCCGACACAGGCGTCGCCACGTCAAAGCGGATCGGCCCGATCCCCGTTTGATAGCGCAGGCCAATCCCGGCCCCGCTGTGCCAATCGCCCGTATCATCGACAAAACTGTTCGCGCCGACATAGCCGATATCATAAAACCCGACGGCAGAGATCGTATCGGTGATCTTGACGCGCGCTTCGCCCGAGACCCCCAGAAAAGACCGCCCGCCGGTTTCAACGCCACCCGTGGTGACGGACAGCGTCTGGTAGGATTGCCCGCGCACTGTGCCGCTTCCGCCGGAAAAGAACAGCAGATCGGGCGGGGTGTCGGCAATCGTGGGGCCCACTACCGTCCCGAATTGCAGCCGCCCGGCAAAGACGACGCCGTTGTCGTCGCCAAGGCCCCGATAGGCGCGGGCGTCCAGATAACCGCGCCCACCTGAGGCGCTGCCACCAAACCCGACAAACGGCATGGCATCGACATCCAGATAGGTCCCTTTGGTCGGGTTCAGCATATCATCGCGCCGGTCCCAAGTGGCCCTGATCGGCAGAGTCAGATGCGAGAAGGTCCGCGATCCCAGCCCGTCCTCGACATCGCTGAACCGATAGACAAGCCCGGCCTCTGCGGTCAGTTGTTCAGAAAAGTACCGGATCAACCCGGCACCAAAACTGACTTGATTGGACAGGTAATTTGGCTCGTCCAGCCGTTCCAACTCGCCCATCACGTAAAGATCGGTCTTGGTGCCAAAGGTCGAGGGCCGGGTCAGCCGTGCGGACAGGGTGTAATCTGGCCCACCCGTCGCGCCAGCCAGACCCCCGACTTCGGCACCAATGCGCAACCGCTCTGCCCCACCCAACAGATTGCGGTGCAGCCAATAACCAGAGATGTTCAGCCCCTCGTCAGAGACCAGTTCCGCGCCAAACCCAAGGCGACGCCGCTTGGCATCGACCAGCGCCAATTCCACATCCAAAGTGTCATTCGGCCCAAGGTTATCCGCCTCGCGCAGGCTGACAGAGGCAAAAGATCCCGCGCGGCGCAGACGGGCCGCAGCCCGTTCCAGAGCCTTGGGGTCAAAGGGCTCACCCGCACGCAGGCCCGCAATCTGGCGAATACGCCGTTCCCGCACCCGGCTTTCGCTTTGGATGATCAGATTGCCAAAGGTGACCCTTGGCCCCGGCTCGACCCGCAGGCTGACGTCCAGATTGGATTGGGCGTGATCGGCCACGATCTGTTGCTGATCGATCTGGGCTTTGGCGTGACCGACGGCGCGCCAGCTGTCGACGCCGGCAAGGGCCGCATCCCGGATTGACGATGTCCGCGCGGGGGCACCCGGCTGAAACTCATCAGAAACCACGGCGCCCTGCGGCAGCGGCCCAATCCGGGCCCGACCCAGTTTAAACGCAGGACCCGGCGTCACGATCAGCTCGACCCGGCCAACCGCGCCTAGCTGTGACAGGGGCGGGATCTCTGCCGCTTCGCGCCGGTCAACCAGGATCGACACCGTTGGCCCATAATAACCCTGCTCGTACAAGGCACTGACGATGCGCCCGTAATCCGCCCGCGCTGCGGCCAGAATATCCTGTGGATTGCCAATGCCGTCCCGCTTTGCCGCCAGAACAAGCGAGGCGTTGGACAGGCTTTGCTCAAGGCTCTGATCTGCCGAAGACACCCGGAGCGCCGCCTCGAACGCATCGGCGGCAACGGGGGAAAGCGCGCACACCAAAAGACCCACCCGACAGAGGACCGAATGGGATCTCAGGATTTTGGTTACCGCCGTGGTCAGGCTGTTTCGCGCGCCTCGTGTCTGGCCATGCATTGCGACCACTGTCCTTTCAAGGATCATTATCATTATCATTATATATATTG
>CALGTJ010000280.1 GCA_937901435.1 uncultured Rhodobacter sp.
CGCGTGCAGCGCGCGTGGGAGGTCTGGCGCGCCACCGGGCGGGGGCTTGCCTCTTGGCAGAACGACACCCCTGCCCCCATGCTGGCGCTGAATGATGCACAGCCGCTGCTGCTGAACGCGGATCGCGATTGGCTGGCCGCGCGGATAGAACACCGCTTTGATATCATGCTGGCGCATGGCGCGCTGGACGAAGCACGCGCGAACCTGCCCGACTGGGATCCTGCGCTGCCGTCGTCCAAGGCCATCGGCGCGCCAGAGCTGATTGCCCATCTCAAAGGCGAGATGACGTTAAATGCGGCACGCGAGGCCGGGATCATCGCCACCCGCCAATATGCCAAGCGGCAGCGCACGTGGTTTCGCTCTAAAATGCAGGACTGGGTGATTGATTCGTTGCCATAGCCAATCGCGATGGCTAGACTGCCTTGCACGAAACGAACATGCACCTGGGGATAACTTCCCTTAAACCCTGTGGATAATTTCACTAATCGAACACATGCAAATTTTCAGCACATCCCGCCCCGACATCAATATGTCCCTGAAAAATCGCAATTTTCGGGTTGAACACCTGCCGAAAGTGTCGCCGGAGAACCGCTGGCGCACAGAGGCGATGCGCAGTTACTCGCAACCGATGCTGATCTGGTTCACACGCGGTCAGGGGCGCATCACCATCGCCGGGGTGACCCATGGCTTTGGCCCGCATAACGCCGTGTTTCTGCCCGCAGGCACCATGCACGGCTATGAAATGTTGGGGCAGGTGAACGGGCTTGTGGTATTTTTCCCACCCGACAATCGCCTGACCCTGCCCGAGAGCCCGCGCCATTTCCGGTTTCGCGATGTGCATCAACAGGCCGAACTGACCGGAATGATCGACAATCTGTCCAAAGAACTGGACAATGTCCGTCCGGGTCAGGACCGTGCTCTGATGGCCCATGCCGGGCTGATCTCTGTCTGGCTGGATCGCGAAAGCACAGAGGAAAACCTGCATGACCTGCACCCGGATGCGGCGCGGCGTCTGGCGGCGGCCTTTACCTCTATGGTCGAGGTCGATTTCAAATCGGGGCGCACGATCAACGACTATGCCGCGCGTCTGGGTGTCACGCCGACCCATCTGACCCGCTCTTGCAACACTGCCTGCGGGCGCTCTGCCTCGTCGCTGCTGGCGGACCGCCTGCATTTCGAGGCGCGCACGATGCTGCGCGAGACCCGCAAACCGGTCAAGGATATCGCGACTGTCCTTGGCTTTAGCTCTGCCGCCTATTTCACCCGCGCCTTTCAGAAACACACGGGCAAGACCCCGTCAGAGTTCCGGCGCGGCGCATAAGTCGAGTTGCATTGGCCCCGCACCAGTCTGGGGGGCAATCTGGGGGCAATCTGCTGGCAGGTTCCGTACCTGCGCTGCATTGCGTCCACGAAATGTCACAGCATTTCGCGGATTTACCCACCTATTGGCAAAAAATGTCGCTAAAATACAAAGTCAATGTCGTTTTATGGAAATAAATGACGGAAGCGACCGTTGACCCCTGCCTCTATTCATGCGGGAATAAGCACAATGAACAGGCGGTTTGCGCAAACATGGTGATGGAGGGGAACCCAAGGCCTGACACAGATCCGGTCTCAGGACCTGTATACCCTCACAATCAAAGCGCATTCCAACGCCGTTTCAAGACAATAAATAATTAACGTGTCACAGGGAGAATATGATGACGCACTCAAAGCAGACGCGGACGGTCCATCCGACCGCAGTTATGTATGCGCAGGAACATAAAGCGGGCCAAATGGACCGACGCGAGTTTCTGACCCGCGCGACGGCCCTTGGTGTCGCCACAACCGCCGCCTACGGACTGTTGGGCCTGAACGCCCCGGCAAAGGCTGCGGCGCATGCCAAGATGGGCGGTACGCTGCGGATGCAGATGGAAGTGCGCGCCATGAAAGACCCGCGCACCTATGACTGGTCGCAGATCGCCACCTATACCAATGGCTGGCTGGAATATCTGGTGGAATACAACAACGACGGCTCGTTCCGCGGCATGTTGCTGGAAAGCTGGTCCACCAATGACGACGCCACCGAATACACGCTGAACGTCCGTCAGGGCATCAAGTGGAACAACGGCGAGGATTTCACCGCAGAAGACGTGGCGCGTAACATCATCGGCTGGTGTGACAAGGCGGTCGAAGGCAACTCTATGGCCGGACGCATGGCCTCGCTGGTAGACGAAGAGACCGGCAAGGCGCGTGAGGGCGCGGTGACGGTCGTTGACACCCACACCGTCAAGCTGACGCTGACGCAGCCCGATATCACGATCATTCCGGGCATGGCCGACTACCCTGCCGCCGTTACCCATTCCTCGATCGATTTCAACGACATCGTCGGCACCGCTGTGGGCACAGGCCCCTATATGCCCGAAAGCCTTGAAGTCGGCGTCAAGGGAGTGCTGGTGCGCAATCCCGACCACACATGGTGGGGGCACGACATGCTAGAGGGCGGTGGAGCGAACTTTGACCGGATCGAGTTCATCGACTACGGGACAGACCCCTCTGCCTGGGTTGCGGCTGCTGAGTCCGAAGAGGTCGATGTGATCTGGGAAACCGTCGGTGATTTTGTCGACGTGTTCGACGGCCTTGGCTGGGCGAAGTCTGCGGTGACCTCTGGCGCGACCATCGTTGTGCGCACCAACCAACTGGCTGAAATCGACGGCACGAAGCCCTATGCGGACAAGCGCGTGCGCAAGGCGATCGCCATGGCCGTGGACAATGAAGTCTGCCTTGAGCTTGGCTATGCCAGCCGCGGTGTTCCCGCTGACAACTATCACGTTGGCCCGATGCACCCGGAGTGGAACAGCACCGTCACCCGCATCGCCTATGACCCGGCAGGCGCCAAGGCGTTGATGGAAGAAGCGGGCATGATGGAGTTCGAGCACGAGATCATCTCGATCGACGATGACTGGCGCAAGAACACCACCGACGCCGTGGCCGCGCAATTGCGCGACGCGGGCTTCAAGGTCAAGCGGACGATCCTGCCCGGCTCGACCTTCTGGAACGACTGGGTCAAATATCCGTTCAGCTCGACCAACTGGAACCACCGCCCGCTGGGCACGCAGGTTCTGGGTCTGGCCTATCGCTCTGGCGAGGCATGGAACGAATTTGGCTGGGCCAATGCCGAATTCGACACGCTTCTGGCCGAGGCCAACAGCCTTGCCGATGCGGATAAGCGGCGCGAGGTGATGGGCAAGATCCAGGCCATCGTCGCTGAGGAAGGGGTCACGATCCAGCCTTACTGGCGCTCGATCTACAACCACCACAACCCAGAAAAGCTGACCGGGGTAGAGATGCACATCTCTTACCTGCCGCAGATCTACAAGTGGAGCATGGCGTAACACCACGCTGACTTTGGGCCGCGCCATATGGGGCGGCCCAAAGTCTATCGCCAGTGCATTTGGCCCGTCTGTCCGGCCCCGATGCACACTCACTCAAGGATGAGGCGCAAAGACCTCGCCAAGAACTGACCAACAGGGGCACCGATGGGACTGTTCATTCTTCGACGGCTGGGCGTAATGCTGCTCACCGCACTCTGCCTGACCTTCATCGTCTTCTTTCTGACCAACCTTTACCCGAACCTTGAAAAGCTTGCCAAGACGCAGGGTAATTTCAGGATGTCGGACGAAGAGGTTGCCAGCTATCTGGGCGGACGCGGCTATCTGGAACCGCTGCCGGTGAAATACGGCCAATGGCTTGGCGTGTTGCCCGGCCACCTGAGCGAGCCAAACTCTGAGGGCAAGATCACAGGCCGCTGTATCACGCCGGGGATGGCGCCCGCCGACGCGCCGCGTTTTTGTGGCGTGCTGCAGGGCGATTGGGGCAATTCCACCGTTTTCAAGGAACCCGTCTACGATATTGTCAGCAAACGCCTTGGCCTGACCGGCTGGCTGATGCTGGCCGTCATGTGCGTCATGGTGCCCGGCGCGCTGCTGATCGGTGTGCTTGCCGGGATGCGAGAGGGGTCGCGGCTGGACCGCAGCCTGTCAACCGCCTCTATCGTGACCACGGCCACGCCTGAATATGTGTCCGGTGTGATCTTTATCGCGATCTTTTCGTCCTCTGCCGTGGGGCTGAAATGGTTCAAGGGCACCGCCACAAGTGCCATGGACAACATTACATGGGACAACTTCACCCTGCCCGTCATCACGATCGCGCTGTACGGTATGGGCTATATCGCCCGCATGACCCGCGCCTCCATGGCCGAGGTGATGACGGCGCAATACATCCGCACCGCCCGCCTCAAAGGCGTCAGCTTTCCCAACATCGTCCTCAAACACGCCCTGCGAAACGCCCTGATCGCGCCCTTTACGGTGATCATGCTGCAATTCCCGTGGCTGCTGAACGGCGTCGTGATCGTCGAGACCCTGTTCAACTACAAGGGCTTCGGCTGGGTTCTGGTGCAGGCCGCCGGCAACAATGACATCGAGTTGTTGCTGGGCGTCTCTGTCGTCTCTGTCTTCGTGGTTCTGGTGACCCAGCTGATCTCTGATATCGGCTATGTCTACCTCAACCCACGCATCCGAATTTCATAAGGG
>CALGTJ010000281.1 GCA_937901435.1 uncultured Rhodobacter sp.
ACTGTTGCGCTGTGCAATCGTCAGGACGCTGCTGACCTTGTCTGGAATTTCGCCCAGCGCGCCAGAGTTGGCGATGTCGAGCGAGCCTTTGATGGATGCCAAGGGAGTCCGCAACTCGTGGCTGACCGTGGACAGGAACTCGGACTTGGCACGATAGGCCATCTTGGTCTTTTCATGCTCGACCTTGAGGGCGTCCAAGGCCTGAACATTGGCACGGTAGAAATTCAGGTAGATGCGCGAACAGTCCACGATGAAGTATAGGACAAAGATGCTCGTGAAGAACTGCGTCCAGAGTTCCGATTGCAGCGGCGCACTGGTCATCCAGATGTCGCGGATCGGGATAAACAGAAAGACTAGACCATAGATGATGAGCCGCAGCACAAGTACGGACACCAGGTGGTGGTTGTTCATGGCAGCAAACAAAGCGGCGGCAAACAATAGGAACAAGGGCATAAAATGGGTTGTAGGTCCCTGGCCCATCGCGATGCCGAGCGAGAAGAAACTGATCACGCTCGCACTAAGGATGGTGCCAAAGTATATCTTGTAGAGAAAGCGCTTGGCGGTTCGACTATCCTGGCCGCGCCAACGGCGGATCTGAAGGAAGATCCAGTAGTCGTAGGCCTCTGACAAAACGATCAGCACCAGCGTCGTGATCGCAATCCACGCCTCGTAATAGAATGCCGCAAGGCCGATCGCGGCGGCAAAAATCATTTGCCGCTGCGCAAACAGCCTCAGACCGACAGCCGAATAGTGCCGCATCTGACGGATCAGCTTTTGCGTCTCTTCAGATGATGAACCAGCGTTGGCCTGGGTAGGCGATGTCATGTTCTATCCGTTCGATGTGCGGATAATCGCTCAACCAAGAGCCATTTCCGTTCAAAATGCTATTCGTCCGATTTGCGTTGTGCAACTGTGAGCTGCAGTTCGGTTACGGCGCGATGATCAAATTAGCGGTCTCATACTGTGGGTTTCTCAACACGATAATCAGATATTGCAGGTAGTTGTGGGCGCTAGTGTGGCCAAAACATGTAACTTCCGGTTTTTTGGGATCAATAATAAGTTTGAGGCATTTTGATGGGCATACCCGTAGAGGCGCAGGCGACAGCCAGGGCACTCGCAGTATTTCCAGAGTTGGTTCCGCAAGACAGTCTGTGGAAGGACTCTCGACAACCATTTCGTAGGCTCAAGCGGTCAAAGCCGGTTGTGGTCAATCGCGATATTTCGCCCGATCACGCGCGTTTGCGCGCAAGTACCTTGTCGTTCAGCAACCTCCATCATCATGGCGAGTTGATGATTGACTACCTGCGTGCGCGTCGGGAAACATTCATCGACACCAAGGGATGGGACCTGCCCCAGGTGGACGGTATGGAATTCGATCAATACGACACACCTTACGCACGCTGGATCGTTCTTCATGAGTATGGAGAAGTGATGGCCGGAGTGCGGTTGATCCCCACAGATCGTACCTGCGGCCTTCACAGCTACATGATACGGGATGCGCAGCTTGGTCTTCTGCCCAACATTCCAAGTGACCTTTTGTACATGGACGCACCGACAAAACCCTACATCTGGGAGGCGACGCGCCTCTTTGTCGTACCGTCTGTTCCTTCAAATCGGCGGATCGCAATCCAGACGCTTCTGATGCAACAAATGTCATCGACGGCCCGAGATCTTGGCGCCAGTCATGTCATCGGAATCGTGCCGGCAGTGTTCAGCCGGTGGATGACGCGGTTGGGTCTCCTAAGCGCGTTGCCGGTGGGCCGCTTGATGGATTTCGACAACGAAAAAAGCCAGGCCGCCCTGATGAACGTATCGCTACAATCCTCCTGAAGACCTATCCAAATGGGTCGGTTTCCGCGGCTTAGGACTATTCTGAGCCGCGGGAGAGCGTCGGATGAACTCCGCCGATTGCCCAAAAAATGGGCACCGCAAAGGTGGCGCTTTCCAGCCCGCCATATCAACGACACAATCCCGACACCAACACGCCCAGGTTGTTAAAGGCTGCCGAAAACCCGGTGCCATCCCAATGGCCCCGGATCGCCGCCGATACACGATTCCGTCAGAATGCCACGTTTCCAGACGAGCGGTTTGGCGGTGAAGCGCGGTAGTGTGGTGAGGGCGTCGGACCCTGCCGGCTTTCAGTCGGCCGAAGGCGCAGCAACTTGCCTCCTTCCCGCCTGTTCGCTACCGTTTGAATTCACGGGGTGCCGGAGCGCGCCTCGGTCCTGTGGCGTAATCGGCGGTGAAATGTCCGGGCAGGCGTCGATCGTAGCCGCGTCGACTGCCTGTTCTGCAAGGTTTGGAATTTCACGCATCGCGAAGCTGGCGCGAAGTTGGAAGGTTCAGAAAAATGTTCCACCCCGCCCAACGCCGGAACGGACAAGGCGCGACATGAGTGAAGAGTTGGTTTGAAGAATGACAACAATGGTAAGCGTTCCGGTCTCGTTCGGTGAACTTTTCGATAAGATCACCATCCTCAGGATCAAGTCAGAGCTAATCCACGACCCAGAAAAGCTTCGGAACATAAACACCGAACTGGCCGCTCTTTCGAGCGCGGCCAAGGAATGTGTCCCTGATGCGCCCGACGTTTCTGACCTGGTCGAGACCCTTTACACGATAAATCGACGCCTCTGGGATATTGAGGACGGCAAGCGCAATGCAGAGCGTCGGAAGGCCTTTGACGCTGACTTCATCGAATTGGCCCGGCAGGTATATATCCAGAATGACCGTCGGGCCGATATCAAGCGGCAGATCAACCTCGCGCTAGGGTCGGAGATCATAGAAGAGAAATCCTACGGCAAGTATTGAGGCCCATCTAACCCCAACTCTTCGCCTCCCGAGCCCCGTTTCAACCGCGATGCGCCGCGAGCTTCCACCGGCGGTGCATCCACATCCACTGCCCTGGATGTTTGCGGACCATCGCCTCAAGGCTATCGTTCAACGCCTGCGTCATGACATCGGGATCATCGACAGGGACCGGAGGCTCAAAGACCAGATCAAAGGTCAGACCGTCAGGCTGCCGGACACCATAAACAGGGATAAGGACGGCGTTGTACCTGATTGCCAGCCGTGCGGCCGAGGTAGACGTGGCCGCTGGCAGACCAAAAAATGTCAGCGGCGCACCATTGTGAACATGCTGATCCGCCATGATCGCAATGCTGTTTCCGCCCTTGAGATGGCGCACCATGTCTGACGTGCCTTTGGCGCCACAGGCGAATGTGGGGCCAATCTCTTCCAACGCCGTGCGATGGTAACGCTCGAAGAACGGGTTGTTGAAGGGACGATACAAGACACCGACCGAGTAGCCCTTTGCCCTTAGCGCCATCCGGGGTGCTGCATAATTACCAAAGTGGCCCGAGAAGAAGACAGTCGGTCGCCCGGCCTCGTGCGCCTCGAGGAATGCTTCCCAACCCGGACCACCAAGTGGCAGTCGCGCACAATGGTCCGAGAACTCTGCAAGAGAGTAGTTCTCGATCGTGGTCCGCCCCATGTTGTCCGTGACCGACTGGCAAAGCAGATGCACGTCCGGCTCGGACATGTCTGGCCAGACGAGGCCAAGGTTTTCCCGGACCCGATTGTTGTACGAGGATATCGGCCCAACCAGCCGGGCCATGACCTGGCCAAAGAACCGCACCCGTTGCGGATAGGGCATTGCCATCGCTGCCGCGATAAATCCCCGCGCCGCCCAAAAGGAGATCCAGTCCAAGGGGATATTGCGACGTTTCATTGACTTTGCATCTTGTGTTCCATCAGGCCTTGCCTCCGGCGGTCCGCGCGCACATCCGAAATCGGGTGTTTTGAATCATTACACCTGCAAAGGAACCGTCGGTCACCCGCGCTCCGCCGAAGACAGGTATCGAGGGCGACACCGTGGCAGCACGCACCCGCCACCCTGAAAAGGTTTGTCCGCACGACGTCCATATGGCGCTAGAGCGGTTCATAGAAACTGTCCCGATCAATCAGGCCAACTGCGGCCAGCCCCCTGACGCACCAGCCGGCAATGTCCAATTCCCACCAGCGTTTTGAGACGGACCAGTCTCTGGGCCGAGCATGGTGGTTGTTGTGCCAGCCTTCGCCCCAGGTCAGCACCGCGATCAGTATGTTGTTCGAGGAATTGTCCTTCGTCTCGTAGTTTCGATAGCCATGCCCGTGCGCGAGTATCGTTGAAAGGTTTGTTGTAGTGATTTGAAGGCTGGCCGGGATCAAGAAACCAAAGACGACCAGTACCGGATCAATCAGGACTAGAAGTGCCACCCATCCCCCGACGACAAGAAGGTAGTAGCGGTGCAGTTCTCGCTGGAAGGGGTCTCGCAGGACATCCTTTACCCGCCAACCCTCGACAAATGGGTCCGGCCCTTTCCAAAGAAGGCTCCACCCATGTTGCTCAGGTCCATGAGGATCCCCCTCACCGTCAGAATGCGCGTGGTGTGTGCGGTGCGTCCCGACCCAACCCAAAGGACTTCCAGTCATCCCGATAGCGGCAAAGACCGAAAAGGCACGCTCGATCATCGGGTGAAGTTTGAAGGCCCGGTGGCAGATGCTGCGGTGGACGGTAACGGCCATGCCGAGGCAG
>CALGTJ010000282.1 GCA_937901435.1 uncultured Rhodobacter sp.
AGTGCCGATGCCGCCGTGCAGTCGGCCATGGGTCAGGTCGAGGCCGCAAAGGCCTCGGTTCAGACCGCCAAAGGACAGGTCCAAAGCGCCAAGGCCGCCGTCGAATCCGCCAAATCCGGCGTGGAAAGCGCCAGTGCGGGCGTGATCTCTGCCCTGTCACAGATCGAGGGGGCCAAGGCCGGGATCGAAGGCGCGCGCTCTGGCATCCAAAGCGCCGAGGCGGGCATCCAGACTGCCGGGGCCGGGGTTGCCGCCGCCGCCAAAGAGATCGAGCGGCTGGAACTCTACGCGCCCTTCTCGGGCCTGCTGGAATCCGACACCGCAGAACTTGGCTCGCTGTTGCAGCCCGGCGACCTCTGCGCGACGATCATTCAGCTTGATCCGATCAAGCTGGTCGGATTTGTGCCAGAGATCGACGTGGATAAGATCAAGCTGGGGGCCACTGCTGGTGCGCGCCTTGCCACCGGGCGGCAGGTGGTCGGTCAGGTGACCTTTCTCAGCCGCTCTGCCGATCCCAACACGCGCACCTTCCGCGTCGAAATTCAGATGCCCAACGCCGACCTTGCAATCCGCGACGGTCAAACGGCAGAAATTCTGATCCAGTCCAACAGCATGCTGGCGCATCTGATCCCGCAATCAGCGCTGACGCTGGACAATGACGGCAAGTTGGGCGTGCGCATCATCGACGCGGACACCCGCGCGGAATTCGTCGAGATCAAGGTGCTGCGCGACACGACCGAGGGCATGTATGTCAGCGGACTGGAGGCGGCGGCAGATATTATCGTGGTCGGGCAAGAGTTTGTCGTCGATGGCGTGCCCGTCGCGCCGACATATCGTGAGGTCGCACAATGACCGGGATCGTCGACTGGGCCGGTGAACGCGCCCGTATGGTGCTGGCCTTTATCGTGCTGTCGCTGGCTGTTGGCGCGTTTTGTTATTCGGTCCTGCCCAAAGAGGGCGAGCCCGATATCGAGATCCCCGCGATCTTTATTTCTGTCCCCTTCCCCGGCATTTCCGCCGAGGACAGTGAAAAGCTGCTGGTCAAACCAATGGAGACGGAACTGTCCGATCTGGACGGTCTGAAAAAGTTGTCCGGCACCGCCTCTGAAGGCTATGCTGGCGTCGCGTTGGAGTTTGAATTTGGCTGGGACAAGACCAAGATCATCGCAGATATTCGCGACCGGATGAACAACGCCGAGGCCAAATTTCCAAGCGGGGCAGAGCAGTATTCGATCAACGAGATCAACTTTAGCGAATTTCCGATCATCATCGTCAGCCTGACCGGCGCAGTGCCAGAGCGCAAGCTGCTGCAACTCGCCAACGACCTGCAAGACCGCCTTGAGGGGCTGGAACCGGTGTTAGAGGCCGCATTGGCCGGGCATCGCGACGAGATGCTGGAGGTGCTGATCGACCCGCTGCGGCTGGAATCCTACAACGTCACGGCGGGGGAATTGATCAATGTGGTCGTCAACAACAACCAGCTGATCGCCGCAGGCGAGGTCGAGACAGCGCAGGGCGCGTTCTCGGTCAAGATCCCGTCCAGCTTTGAAACCCAGCGCGACGTGTATAATCTGCCGATCAAGAACAACGGCGACCGTCAGGTCTTGCTGGGCGAATTGGCCGACATCCGCCTGACGTTTGAAGACCGCGAAGGCACCGCGCGCTTTAACAGCGCCACCACCGTGGCGTTGCAGGTGGTCAAGCGCAAAGGGTTCAACCTGATCGACACCGCCAATCTGGTGCGCGAAGAAGTGGCCAAAGAGCGGCTGACGTGGCCGCCTGAATTGCAGCAGGCCGTCAAGCTGTCCCTGTCCAATGACCAATCCTACAACGTGCAATCTATGGTCAGCCAACTGGAAGGTTCGGTGCTGACCGCCATTGCGCTGGTGATGATCGTGGTGCTGGCCTCGCTTGGCACCAGTTCCGCCCTGCTGGTCGGTTTCGCGATCCCGACCTCGTTTCTGTTATGCTTTGTGTTTCTGGCGATCATGGGCGTGAGTGTGTCAAACATCGTCATGTTCGGCCTGATTTTGGCCGTGGGGATGCTGGTGGACGGGGCCATCGTCGTTGTCGAATACGCCGACCGCAAGATCAAAGAGGGCAGCGGCCCGATGACCGCCTATATCGAGGCGGCCAAGCGGATGTTCTGGCCGATCGTGTCATCCACCGCCACCACCCTTTGCGCCTTTCTGCCGATGCTGTTCTGGCCCGGCGTGCCGGGTGAATTCATGGGAATGCTGCCAGTCACGCTGATTTTTGTGCTGTCAGCCTCACTGATCGTTGCGCTGGTCTATCTGCCCGTCATGGGCGGCGTCGCTGGCCGCATGACCCGCAAATTCGAGGGCGCCTCGCTGGCGTTGCGGCACATCCTGCCATGGTGGATTGTCCGCGCCGCTCTTGTGCCGCTAAGCGCCTATCTGGTCTTTATCGGCGCGATGCAAACCCTGAACCCGAATTATCTCTTTGGTGGGGCCTCGCCCCTACAGGGCGCCCTGGCCCTGATGCCCGGTGTGGTTCTGTTTCTGCTGGGCACTGTGCTGACCTCGATCACGCTTGGCTCTGTGCATATTGAACGCAAAGCGAAAAAGGTGACCTCTGGCTATCGGCGCACGGCCTTTGGGCATGTCATCAAATTCCTGACCGGCAATCCGATCATGCCCATCGTGTCAATCGCAGCGGTCGGGTTCTTTGTGATGACGACCTTCACCTACTTTGGCGCAAACAACAACGGCGTCGAATTCTTTGTCGATTCTGAGCCAGAGCAGGCGATGATCTATGTGCGCGCCCGCGGCAACCTCAGCCTGACGGAAAAGGACGCATTGGTGCGCGAGGTCGAGGAAATCGTCGTTGGCACTACAGGCGTTGACAGCGCCTTCGCCTTTGCGGGCGCAGGTGGGCTGAACTCTAACACCGGGGGGGCCAGCGGGCCGCTGGACACCATCGGACAAGTACAGGTCGAATTGACCCGCTGGGACAAACGCCCCACTGTGAATGGCGATGTCTGGCTGGGCTTTTTCCAGACCCAATCCGTCAGCCAGGATTATGACGGCAACCGCATTCTGGAGAACATTCAGGCAAAACTGGCAAAACTGCCCGGAATCGAAACCGAGGTGCTCAATCTTGCGGGCGGACCGGCCAGTGGCAAACCTTTGCACCTGCGCCTGAAGGGCAACAATTTTGACGACCTTCAGGCTGCCGCCGCCATCGCGCGGGCCAAGTTTGACAGCACCGAGGGTCTGATCGAAGTCGAAGACACGCGCCCCCTGCCCGGCATCGACTGGCAGATCGACGTGGATATCGAAAAGGCCGGGCGCTATGGCGCGGATGTGGCGATCATCGGCGCGATGGTACAACTGGTGACGCGCGGCATTCTGCTGGACACGATGCGCGTGGACAGTTCTGACGAAGAGATCGACATCCGCGTGCGCTTTCCCGAGGAATTCCGCGTGCTGTCCACACTGGATAGCCTGAAACTGCGCACCGCGGGCGGGCTGGTGCCCCTGTCCAACTTTATCACCCGCCAGCCGGTCAAGAAACTGGGTCAGATCGACCGCGTGGACCAGACCCGGTATCTGGATGTTAAGGCCGATGTGGCGCCGGGATTGTTCAAGACGGTCATCGGCGACGATGGGGTAGAACGTCAGGTTGCGCTGAACGCCAACGAGCGCATCGGAGAGCTGACCGCCTGGCTTGACAGCGAAAGCCCCCTGCCCGCCGGCATCGACTATGAATGGACCGGCGATCAGGAAGAGCAGGCCGAATCCGGTGCCTTTTTGATGAAGGCCTTTGCCGGGGCGCTTGGCCTGATGTTCATCATCCTGCTGGCGCAGTTCAATTCCTTCTATAATTCCATTCTGGTGCTGTTGGCCGTCATCCTGTCGACCACCGGCGTTTTGATCGGGATGCTGGTCATGAACCAGCCATTTTCGATCATCATGACGGGCACCGGCATCGTCGCACTTGCCGGGATTGTGGTGAACAACAACATTGTGTTGATCGACACCTATCAGGAATTCTCGCGCTATATGCCCAGGATCGAGGCGATCATCCGCACCACAGAGGCGCGTATTCGCCCGGTTCTGCTGACCACCATCACAACGATGGCGGGCCTGACGCCAATGATGTTCGGCCTCTCGCTCGACTTTATCGGTGGCGGCTATTCAATCGATTCACCCACCGCCCTGTGGTGGAAACAGCTTGCCACGGCTGTCGTCTTTGGCCTCGGCATCGCGACCGTGCTTACCCTGATCTTCACTCCGTCCATGCTGGCCCTGCGGGTCTGGGTTGGCTCTTATGCCCTTGGATTTGCACGGCTTCTGGCATGGCTGTCATCCAAGCGCACAAGCAAAGTCGTGCGCGACTGGACCTTGCAGCGGCAGGCCAAAAAGGTCAATGCACCGGAATTCATCTGGGATATGGCACCGGACACAGAACCAGAATCGTCAGAGATTGAACCCAACGCGGAAAACGACGCGGCTCTGACCCGAATGCTGGCCATTCGCGCCGCCGAATAACCCTATGGAATAAGATAGAAAAAGGCGGGCGTAGCGGACCGCCTTTCTATCTGAGTGCGA
>CALGTJ010000283.1 GCA_937901435.1 uncultured Rhodobacter sp.
CTGATCCACCTTAACAGGGCCGCAAAGTGGTCGAAGAACTAGGACCACCTCTATCCCATGCGGAAAACGCTAAATGCGAAAATAAAAAAGGGAGGATACAATGAAACAACTCACACTCGCAGCCCTGTTGGCGCTGGGCACCGCGACCGGGGCTACAACGGCCGCCTTTGCCGAAGGCAAAGCGCATTATGTGGCGATCCATGTGGATCAGAACGACCCGCATGTGATGAACATGGCGCTCAACAACGCCAAGAACGTAGACGCCTATTACGACGCGCAAGGCGACACTGTGACCATCGAACTGGTCGCCTATGGACCGGGCCTGCAGATGTACACCGACAAAAGCCCGGTGCGTGACCGCATCTCTGCCATGTCGCTGGAAATGGACAACATGTCCTTCGCCGCCTGCGGCAACACCCACCGCGCCATGCAGGCCAAAGCCGGCAAAGATGTGCCCCTGATGGACGAGGCCACCATCGTGCCCTCTGGCGTTGTGCGCCTGATAGAGCTTCAGGAACAGGGCTACGCCTACATCCGCCCATAAAACGACATTACAACACGGCCTCTTGACCATTCATCTTGGCAAAAATACTCCGGGGGTGTGGGGGCTGGCCCCCACCGATCGGATCGCTCAAGCGATCCGATACCTGATCCGACACCAATTGACCCTTGCCCCTCCGGCTGGGGTCTTTATCTCTGATCCCGACATCAGAAGGAAACAGAGATGAAATACGTCACACTTGGCCGCAGCGATCTGAACGTGTCTGAACTTTGCCTTGGTTCGATGAGCTGGGGCAGCAATTCCACGGCTGAAACCGGCCATGCCCAGATCGACCGCTCTCTCGCCGCTGGCGTGAATTTCATCGACACCGCCGAAATGTACCCCACCTATCCCGTCGCCGCCGAGACCGTGGGCAATTCCGAACGCATCATCGGAGACTGGTTCGCCAAATCCGGACGGCGCAGCGACGTCATCATCGCCACCAAGGTCTCTGGCCCCAACGGCGGCTTTGTGCGCGAGGGCAAGGGGTATGACGGGCCGACCATTCTGGAGGCGGTCGAAAATTCGCTGCAACGCCTGCAAACCGACGTGATCGACCTCTACCAGTTGCACTGGCCGGTGCGCGGATCGTATCATTTCCGTCAGTATTGGGGTTTTGATCCCTCGCCCCAAAACACCGCCGATGTGCGCGCTCATATGCTTGAAGTGCTCGAGGCGATGCAAAAGCTGGTCGAGGCGGGCAAGGTCCGCCATTTTGGCCTGTCCAACGAAACCACATGGGGCACGGCGCAATGGCTGCGCCTGTCCGAGGAAAACAATCTGCCCCGGATGATCTCTATGCAGAACGAATACTCGCTGCTCTGCCGGATCGCGGATACGGATATGGCAGAGCTTTGCCACCATGAGGACGTGGGCATGCTGCCGTTTACGCCCATGGCCGCCGGCCTGCTGTCGGGCAAATACGGGCCTGATACCATCCCAGAGGGCACACGGCGCGCCAAAGAGCCGACCCTTGGCGGGCGTATCACAGAGCGCCTGTGGCCCGCTGTTGACGCCTATCGCGCGGTTGCGGCCAAGCACGGGCTGGACCCCAACCAAATGGCGTTGGCCTGGACGCTGACCCGTCCGTTTGTCGCTTCTTCGATCTTCGGGGCAACCAATGACGCGCAACTGGATCTGGCTTTGGGCGCCTCTGATCTGGTCTTGTCCGAAGAGGTCATGGCCGATATCGCCACGACACACAAAGCGCACCCCATGCCGTTCTAGCGGGGTGTTTCAACCATAAAGCGGCTTTTTCCCTGTCCCACACCCCGGTCCGTTCGTCAGAGAGTGCCGCAAAGCCTGTGTCTGGCCGACCTTGTCGCTTTGGTGATAAGGTCGGTTTCAGGCTTGCAACGCGGGCCAAATCTGCGCCTTATTCGGGGCAATCGAACCGGGAGATTTCACATGCCGCTGACCATGAACCGCGAGGTGTTCATCACCTGTGCCATCACCGGCTCTGGGGCCACGCAGGATCGCAGCCCGCATGTGCCGCGCTCGCCCCAACAGATCGCAGACAGTGCGATTGATGCTGCCAAGGCAGGCGCGGCTGTGGTGCATTGCCATGTGCGTGATCCCGAAACCGGCGTGCCCTCTCGTCGTCTGGATCTGTACCGCGAAGTCACAGAGCGCATCCGCGCCGCAGAGGTCGATGTGGTGCTGAACCTGACCGCCGGGATGGGCGGCGACATGGTCTTTGGCGGTGGGGAAAGCCCGCTTCCCCTGATCAAAGGCACCGATATGGTTGGCCCGGCAGAGCGTGTGGCCCATATTGCGGAATGCCTGCCAGAGCTTTGCACGCTGGATTGCGGCACGATGAATTTCGCCGAAGCCGACTATGTGATGACCAACACGCCCGGTATGCTGACGGCCATGGGGCGCATGATGACGGCGCTGGGCGTCAAGCCAGAGATCGAGGCCTTTGACACCGGGCATTTGTGGTACGCCAAGCAACTGGTCGCGGACGGGGTGCTGGACTCGCCCGCCCTTGTCCAGCTGTGTATGGGGGTGCCATGGGGCGCGCCGGATGATATGAACACCTTTATGGCGATGGTGAACAATATACCCGACGACTGGAATTTTTCTGCCTTTGCGCTGGGGCGTCATCAAATGCCCTATGTTGCGGCGTCTGTTTTGGCCGGGGGCAATGTGCGGGTCGGACTAGAGGATAATCTGATGCTGGATCGCGGCGTTTTGGCAACGAATGCGCAACTGGTCGAGAGGGCCGCGACGATTGTGTCCAACCTTGGCGCGCGTGTGATCGGCCCGCAAGAGGTGCGCGAAAAGCTTGGCCTGACCAAGCGTGCGCCCGTGTCTGGTCCCGTGTCTGAACAGGTGGTGAAATGAGAGCGTTTTTCGTCCTGTTGATTGCCGTTATTGGCCTGTCGGGCTGTGGCATGATGAAAGAGATGCGCGGCAAAATTGGCGCGAAACCCATGCCAGAGGCCGCGGCTCCGGCAGTTGCAGGCGAAGAAGGCGCGTTTGTCGAAGAGGGCGAGCCAAGACCCATGCCCCGGCCAAAGCGCGGGCCAGAACGCGGGCCAGAACGCGGGCCAGAGGGTGAAACAAACCCTGCGCCGACACCGGAAACCACCGCAGAGTCCAAACCGGAACCCAAGCCAACGGCAGATCCCAACGCGCGCGCGCGTGCCTCTTGTCTGGCCAAAGGCGGCACCTTTCAAAAATCTGGTGGATCTGATGCGCGCGTCTGCGTGACGCGCACGCGGGACGCCAACAAGTCGTGCAGCGCCTCCAGTCAATGCGAGGGCATGTGCCTTGCGCGCTCTGGCACCTGTGCGCCCATCACGCCCTTGTCTGGCTGTCATGACATCGTGACAAACGGCGGCAATATGGCAACCGTCTGTATCGACTAAGTTTTCTGGATCGGAGAGTATGATGGCGCAGGTGGCAGCAATTATTGGCGGCGGCGTGATTGGCGGTGGATGGGCGGCGCGCTTTGCCCTGATGGGCTGGCAGGTGCGCCTGTTTGACACCGATCCCGAGGCCAAGCGCAAGATCGGCGAAGTCATGGACAACGCCCGACGCGCGCTGCCGGGGTTGTCCGATGTGGCCTTGCCTGACGAGGGCGCGCTGGTGTTTTGCGACACGATTGCTGAGGCGGTCACAGGCGCGGACTGGATACAGGAATCCGTACCAGAGCGGCTGGATATCAAGCATAAAGTGCTCGCGATGATCCAAGAGACCTGTTCCCCCGAGGCGATCATCGGGTCCTCAACCTCGGGATTCAAGCCGTCCGAATTGCAGGAAAGTGCCGCGCGCCCAGAGCAGATTGTGGTCGCCCATCCGTTCAATCCGGTCTACCTGCTGCCCCTCGCTGAACTGGTCACAACGTCCGCCGTGCCGGCCCAAACTGTCGCCCGTGCGCAAGCCATCCTGCGCGCCATCGGCATGTATCCCCTTCATCTCAAAAAGGAAATTGACGCCCATGTGGCGGATCGCTTCCTTGAGGCGGTCTGGCGCGAAGCGTTGTGGCTGATCAAGGACGGCATCGCCACCACTGAGGAAATCGACGACGCAATCCGCTATGGCTTTGGCCTGCGCTGGGCGCAGATGGGCCTGTTCGAGACCTATCGCGTGGCCGGGGGCGAGGCCGGGATGAAGCATTTTCTGGCGCAATTCGGCCCCTGCCTCAGCTGGCCATGGACCAAGCTGATGGATGTGCCCGAACTCACCGACGAGTTGGTCGACATGATCGCCAGCCAGTCCGACGCGCAATCCGGCATGCATACGATCCGCGAATTGGAACGCGTCCGCGATAACAATCTGGTGTCCATGATGCGCGCGCTGAAAACCCAGAATTGGGGGGCGGGCGCATTGTTGAATGACACCGATGCGAGTTTGCGCGCCTCAGGGGGCGTGATCCAGCATTTCGAGCAGATCAC